>JAAZGQ010000381.1 GCA_012511135.1 Bacteroidales bacterium
CCCTGGAGCAGAATGCCTGAAGGAATTAATCCTTTGCCTATTGTGGACGAATTTATGGAAAATGCCGTCATCACTCAATTGAAAGATGGTAAATACCTGGCTTTGTTCGATTCTTTTGGTGATAGGGAAATCGGTTACAGTATATCCGAAGACGGTCTGAACTGGAGCAAAGAAAGCAGAATCAAAGTTCAATTCGAAAACCAGGCATGGGCCAAAGAGGGGAATCATTCCTTGCGTACACCGCTTTGTGCCATCGAAGAAGAGGACGGCACTTTTACCGTAATTTACACCGCTTTGATGGATCACCGGGAAGAAGCCTTTTATGCAGTTGGTAAATGTACCCTGGCTTGGGAATAATTAATAAATCTTATGGAATAATGAAAAATCCAATTTCAGAAGTCACCGCTGTTACTTCAAGTGCCATAGCTTCGTGTCTTAAAGTAAAACCTCTGTCGTGTGCCATTAATTCAATTGTAAGAAAAAGAGTTAACCTACTGCGGATTATACTTGTGGTTTCTCTTTTATTGAGCTTGAGCCTTTTTTTTACTGCCCGTGCCCAGGAATTCATACCGCTTTGGCCGACAGGCAAAATGCCGAATTCCAAAGGACTGCTCCTTGAGCACAAAGAGGAGAGGCAGCGAATTACGCAGGTGAACACTCCGGGCATCTATGCTTTTTTAACATCAAACGAAGACAATCGAGGCAGTGCCGTTTTGATTTGTCCCCCCGGAGGATATCAAAAACTGACCTACAATCTGGCCGGTTTCCAGTGGGCTAAGTGGTTCAATACCATGGGGGTAAATGCTTTTGTGCTGATTCATCGACTGCCGAATTCTCCCGATCTGATCGAAAGAGAAAAAGGGCCGGTACAGGATGCCCAAAGAGCGCTCAAAATTATCAGAAGTAGGGCCACTGTATGGAATATTGACACAAGCAAAGTCGGAATAGTAGGAGCCTCGGCGGGCGGACATCTGGCATCGACCCTGGGAACTCATTTCGAAGACTTCTCGCTAATCGGAGATTCAATAGATAGTTTTTCTGTCCGGCCCGATTTTATGGTGCTGATTTCTGCTGTTATCAATATGGGCGATTATGCACACAAAGGAAGTGCACAGGCCCTTCTGGGCGCTGACGCACCCCGGGAAAAGCTCGATTATTATTCCAACGAAAAACAGGTGACGAAACAAACGCCGCCTGCTTTTCTTGTTCATGCCCGCGACGACAATACCGTGCCCGTACAAAACAGCATTCAATTCTACAATGCAATGATGGACAAGGGTGTTGACGGCAGTTTACATATTTTTCCCTACGGCAGACATTCCATTTCGTTGAGAAACGAATCGGGCATGCTGAATTTATGGACAGCTTTATGTGAGAACTGGCTTAATGAAATGGGCTTTTTAAAAAAGAAATAAAGAATATGTTTTTTTACCTTGGTAATTATGACAGCGCAGATTTTATTATTGATACTCGGATTCGCTTTATTGATCAAAGGGGCTGACTGGCTGGTGGACGGAGGATCTGCACTGGCCAGAAAATACCGTGTTTCGGAATTAGCCATAGGTCTCACCGTTATAGCTTTCGGTACTTCCATGCCGGAAATGGTCGTCAACGTCTTTGCTGCCTACAATGGACATGCTGATATTGTATACGGCAACATTGTCGGAAGCAATATTTTTAATCTGTTTGTTATATTAGGCATTGCCGGCTTGATTTCTCCCTTGATCGTCCAGGCTGGTACGGTATGGAGAGAAATACCCCTGTCGTTGCTGGCAGTTATTTTACTTTATGTGCTTTCCAATAGATTTATTTCAGGGAATGAGTTATTATCAAGAACAGACGGAATTATACTTTTGCTGCTGTTTGTCCTGTTTCTGTATTATGTGTTTAGCCAGCTTAAAAAAGAAAGTACAGTCTCCGGACAGAATCACAAAGAGTTGACCGGCTTCAAAATTATACTTTTCCTGATTCTGGGATTGACATTTTTGGTTTTTGGGGGAAGATTGGTTGTAAGCTCTGCCGTAAAAATTGCCGAAGTTTTAGGCATAAGTCAGACCATTATTGGATTGACCATAATAGCCGCCGGCACTTCGTTACCGGAATTGGCTACTTCCGTAGTGGCAGCCATCAGGAAAAACAACGATATTGCCGTTGGCAACATTATCGGCTCCAACATTTTTAATATTTTCTTTATACTCGGGCTCAGTTCTGTGATCAAACCGATAGCATACAACACCAGGTTTAATTTCGATTTGTATTTTCTGGGCTTTGGAACCTTACTGGTGTTCATTGCCATGTTTTCGGGGAAGAAAAAGCATCTGGATCGTTGGGAAGCCGGAATATTGTTGTTGATGTTTGTTGGCTATACTCTGTTTTTAATTCAAAGCGAGCAATAAAAGCTAAAGCTAAAGCTAAAGATACACTGGGATGTCGTAGTTCAAAAAAATCCCGCAGCTTGCCTTTTTTAGCGGCTTACTGCGGGATTCCCCATTTAACAAAACAGATTTTATACGACGCCCTGAGCCATCATGGCCTTGGCGACTTTCATAAAACCGCCCACGTTGGCACCTTTGACGTAATTCACATAGCCATCGGCTTCGGTTCCGTATTTGACACAAGCTTCGTGGATATCGTGCATGATATCTTTCAGCTTATTATCCACTTCTTCTTTTGACCAGCTCAATTTGATGGTATTCTGAGTCATTTCCAGTCCGGAAACCGAGACTCCGCCAGCGTTGGCAGCTTTGCCGGGAGCGTAGAGAATCTTATTTTCCAGGAAAACATCAATAGCTTCGGGGGTGGAAGGCATATTAGCACCTTCGGAAACGGCGAAACAGCCGTTGGCTATCAACTTGCGGGCATCGTCACCGGTCAGTTCGTTTTGGGTGGCACTCGGCAGGGCTATAGTGCATTTTTCGCCCCAGGGGCGGGCACCTTCTACGTATTTACAGTTGTATTTCTCGGCGTATTCGCGAATACGGCCGCGTTGAATGTTCTTCAGGTCAAACACCCAGGCCAGCTTTTCGCTGTCGATGCCGTCCGGATCGTAAATGTATCCGTTGGAGTCGGAGAGGGTCACTACCTTGCCGCCCAGTTCCAGTACTTTTTCGGCTGTGTATGTAGCTACGTTACCGGAACCCGAAATAGCCACAACCTGTCCTTTGAGGTCGTTGATACCCTTGCGTTTGAGCATATTCATCAAAAAGTAGATGTTGCCGTAACCGGTAGCTTCGGGACGAATGAGTGAGCCGCCAAATTCACGGCCTTTGCCGGTAAGAGTGCCGGTATGCTCGTTACGCAGCTTTTTGTACATGCCAAACATATAGGCCACTTCGCGTCCACCAACTCCGATATCACCGGCAGGGACGTCGGTATCGGGGCCGATGTGTTTGCTCAGTTCCAGCATAAAAGCCTGGCAAAAGCGCATGATTTCGGCGTTTGATTTCCCTTTGGGATTAAAATCCGAACCTCCTTTACCGCCACCCATGGGTAAAGTTGTCAGAGCATTCTTGAAGGTTTGTTCAAAAGCCAGAAATTTGAGAATACCGGGGTAAACGGAGGGATGGAAACGCAAACCGCCTTTGTAGGGCCCTATGGCGTTGTTATGTTGTATCCGGTAGCCCATATTGGTCTGGTAATTGCCTTTGTCGTCCATCCAGGTGACCCTGAACGAAAAAATACGGTCGGGAATGCAAAGTCTTTCAATCAGGTTAACCTTATCAAACTCGGGATGTTTGTTGTACTCTTCTTCGATGTTCATCAACACTTCTTCTACTGCCTGGTGATATTCAGGCTCATTGGGGAATCTCCTTTGGAGATCGGCTAATACTTCTTTTGTCTTCATATAATAATTATGCATTAAAATTGGGTGTTCACATTGTATCGGGTGTTCGTTTTCCTCTGAAAGCAGCTTAAAAAAAGTCCGCAAATATAAAAATAAATCTCTAATTTCCAATTATTTTTATATGTTGTAAAATACAAATAGCCCATTATTAGCCTAAAATACGCCGATTAAAATTTGTTAAGAATAGAAGGAGTTTGGCTTGGAGTGTTACCTTTGCATTGGAAAAAGCAAGTTCATGCAATTAATATGCAAAAATCTGCATACAATATGCGCGCATTTGTTTGAGCTTGGCAACTTGTTAACAGATAGAGGAAATTCATTTTTTACAAAGTAAATCCATTTTAGCATCGTGAAATCTTTTAACTAACTACTAATGAAAGATATTTTTGAAAGGATACAAGCGACCCCAGGTCCGCTTGGCC
>JAAZGQ010000039.1 GCA_012511135.1 Bacteroidales bacterium
AAATGCAGAGCAGCGAAAGCTTGCTGACGGAATACGAGAGGCTGACACAAGCTCCGGCCTACTGGTTTTGGTTTAGGCAGCTTAAAGCTAACCAGTTGATCAATTTGTTGACTCTGGCAGTGTGGTGGGATGTTTTTATCGGTGGGAAACAGGCTGTTAGCAATATTTCCGAACTATAAACTACTCTATATGAAAATTGGTATCGAAGGGCAAAGATTGTTCCGAAAGAACAAACACGGTATGGACGTGGTGGCTCTGGAACTGATCAAAAATCTGCAGGTGCTCGACCGCGAAAACGAGTATGTGGTGTTTGTGCGTCCCGACGAGGATAATACCTGTATTCCTCAGGCCCCGAATTTCAGGATAGTGGAGCTGGGCGGTGGCACTTACCCGCTTTGGGAGCAGCTGGCTTTGCCCCGGGCGGTCAAAAAAGAAGGCTGCGATCTGCTGCATTGTACAAGCAATACGGCTCCGCTGCTTAATGGAGTGCCTACTATCCTTACTTTGCACGACATTATTTACCTGGAAAAGCTCAGCCTGTTTCAAAAGGCCGGTTCCTGGTATCAGCGTATAGGCAATACTTACCGACGGCTGGTGGTGCCCGCGGTGGTAAAGAAGGCCGCTAAGCTGGTGACGGTGTCTCATTACGAACGAGCCAATATTGAGCAGTATTTTGGGCCCATGGATAAACTGAGTGTTATTCACAACGGAGTAGGGGAACATTTCAGAAAGATTGAAGACACCAAGCTGCTGGAGGCTGTGCGGGAAAAATATAAGCTGCCCCGGAAGTTTTTGTTTTGCCTGGGCAATACCGATCCCAAAAAGAATACGCCCAATATGCTGAAGGCTTTTGCCCTGTTCCGCCTGGAGACCGGCCAAAAAAACAAAGGCCAAAACCAAAACCAAAACCAGGGAGATAGCAAGAGCCATAACCAGAGCGAAAACTATAAGCTGGTTTTGCCCGATTACGAGGAAAGTCAATTGATGCAGGTGCTCAGGGATATAGGGCATACCGAAATCAGAGAGGATATTGTAATGACGGGTTATGTGCCCAACAGCGATATGCCGGCTTTGCTGAATTTGTGTGAGTTGTTTTTGTATCCCTCGCTGCGCGAGAGTTTTGGTCTGCCCATCCTGGAGGCCATGGCCTGCGGGCTGCCGGTGATCACCTCCAATACTTCGTCTATGCCCGAAGTGGCGGGCGAGGCCGCCCTCCTGGTTGATCCGGACGAACCGGCAGCCATTGCGGGGGCTATCGGGCGTGTATTGGACGAAGAAGCATTAAACGCCAGGCTGAGGGCCATGGGCCCGGAACGCGCTGCTGGTTTTTCGTGGAGAGGCATGGCGGAGCAATATTTGCAGTTGTACCGGGCTCTGTTCAGGGAGTCCGCAAAACAATAAACGGAGTCCGCAAAACAATAAACGGAGCCCTTCACGGGGACTGAAAAAATAGTTACACCGACAAATAACAAAATCATGATACAGGGACAGGACATAGTTTGTATATCGAATACCTCCTGGTTTGGCAAATACGCCAAATCGACGGTGTTGCTGCTGGAGCGTCTGGCCAAAAACAACCGGGTGTTGTTTGTAGAGCATCATTATACCCTGGCCGATATCTGGTATACACTCAGGGGCAGACAACAGGCTCCGGTGCATCAAATGATGGGTTTCAGCCCCCGGCTGCATGAGATTGAAACCGGCGTCGGGAGCAAGCTCTACCGCTTGGTTCTGCCTCCTTCGATCCCGGTGTTTTTTCTTAAAAACGAAAAGCGCTTCGCAAGGTTTTTTCGTTTCAATACCTCTGTCTACCGCCGGGTCTTGAAAAAACAACTGCGCCGCCTGGGGATGGAGCGTCCTTTGGTGATTACGGCCTATAATCCTTTTTATGGCCTGGCTATGCTGCACAAGCTGAACGAACGGGCTCATATTTATTATTGTTACGACGGGGTGGAGCCTTCTTATTACGGGCAGCGGATTTTTCGTTACGAAGAGGAATTTTCGCGGCAGGCCGATGCCGTTATTTGCAGTTCCGACTTTTTGCGCGAAGGGAAACGAGCTCTTAATGCCAATACTTACGTGGTAAAAAACGGAGTGAACTTCCCTCTGTTCAACCGCTATGCCAAAACCGAACTCCACCGGCGGGAGCGTAAAAAAGTGGGCTTTATAGGCAGCCTCGATCCCCGTTTTGATATCGATACAGTGGAATATGCCGTGCAGCAATTGCCTGACTATGATTTTGAGTTTACCGGAGATATGCGCAACCGGCAGATGCGCAACCGCTTGGAACACTATCCGAATGTATCGTTCTTTGATCCTGTGTTGCCGGAGCAGGTGCCTCCTTTGCTGAGTCGTTATGACCTGGGCATTATTCCCTATCTGATGAACGAGGTGAACAAGAATATTTATCCCCTCAAAATAAACGAATTCCTGGCGGTGGGTGTGCCGGTGGTGATGACGGCTTTTGCTGATTTGCCCGAATTCCGTGGGCTGGTGATTGCTGCCGAAAACAAGGAAGATTTTGTACAGGGTTTGCGGCAGGCCGCCCGGGAGGATTCTGAGGAGCTGATCAACCGGCGCACGGAGTTTGCCCGGGCCAATTCCTGGGACGAACGCACCGAAGCCTTTGGCGAAATATTGTCCGGCTTTGTCAATTAATTTAATTTGAATATTTATGTATTACCGTAAAGTAGACGATTTGAACGGGATTATACTGAAACGCCTGAGTATAATTCCCCGTGATATTGACCTGATAGTGGGAATTCCCCGAAGCGGCATGCTTCCCGCCAATTTGTTGGCCTTGTATCTGAACAAGCCTTTGAGCGATATCCATTCTTTTGTGAACGGACATATTTATAAGGCTGGTGAAAGAGGGCAGTTTTTCGCCCCGGACAAATATAGAAAAGTATTGGTGGTTGACGACAGTATTGCCTCGGGTTCGGCCATGATGGAGGCAAAAAAACTGCTCAGCGCGTTCGAAGACAAATACGATATTCGTTATTGTGCGGTCTATGTGATTCCGGGCAAAGAGAAGCTGGTCGATTTTTATTTTGAAGTCCTGCCGCTTCCCCGCTATTTTCAATGGAATATTTTCAATCATATTTTTTTGGAGAAGGCATGTTTAGATATTGACGGTGTGTTGTGTATGGATCCTACTCCCGAACAGAATGACGATGGGCCTCGTTACAGGGACTTTTTGCTGAATGCGCAGCCCTTGTATGTTCCGGGTTGCCCTGTTGGCACACTGGTGACTTCGCGCCTGGAAAAATACAGACAGGAAACAGAACTTTGGCTCAAGAAGCATAATATTCGTTACAAGGAATTGAAAATGCTTGATTTGCCCAATATGGAGGCCAGGCAAAAAGCCAACAATCACGCAGAGTTTAAGGCTGAGGTGTTTAAGGCTTCTCAGTATGTGTTTTTTATAGAGAGTTCGTTGAGTCAGGCTCGTGAAATTAATATTCTGACCAAAAAGCCAGTGTATTGCACCGAAAACTTTGAGATGGTTTACGAAGCAGAATCGGCCTTTTATAATATTAAAAGCGGAAAAACCTGGCCTTTTTTGCGTATATTTGCGCTTAAATTAAGAAATCTTCTCAGAAAAAGAAGGAAATGAGAAAATATGTTAACGTTTTTATGGAAATCCGTCTTTGGCATAATTCTTGTATTTTGATTAAATGAAAATACAGACGACGCTATAGTTTTTTATAGAAATACCAAACTGATATACAAAATGAACAACAAAACAGCAAAACTCTTTTTTTACAGCTTAATTGCTATTCTTGCACTTTCGGTGGCTTCCTGCGACAGAGTAACAGGGAATGAAAACGAAAATCCCGATCTGCTCATACCCTCGGATTTTGATTTTGCAACCACCCGTTCTGTGAATGTTCAGGTAACTACTGTCGACAACTTCGAAGGTCAGTATTATTCCAGACTGGAAATTTTTGATCAAAATCCTTTCACTACCGACACGGTGGTTAATTTGCTGGCGGCAGGGGTTATCAAAGGTCAGGAGGCTTTCAATGCCAAAATTGTGCTTCCTGCTCACATTAAGACATTGTTTGTGCGTCAAACCGATCCGCAAAAACGTCAAGTGGTTAAAATACTGGATATTGAGGCTGAAGAAAGTCCCTATCAGGTAGATTTTAATAACAGGCCGGCTGCTGAAACCAAAGCCCCTTCAGGTATGATGAAAGCAGCCACTGCAGGCGAAACGGCTGCCGGATATACATTGCCCGACACTTATACTACTCTGGGAACGGAAGCTGTTACATTGGATGGAGTTGATTATTATATACCTGCAGGTGTAAGCAACAGTCAGATTAATTTTGGATGGAAAGCCAATTCAGCCCTTTATATCGCCGGTGAATTGCTTATTGCTCCTAATGCCAATGATTATCTGCCCGCCGGAACCAAAATTGTGGTACTGCCCGGTGGAAAGATCACAGCCAATGCAGCTCTGAACCTTACTCAGGCTGAATCGGTGCTGGCTATACATCAGGGAGGCGAAGTGGTATTTAATGCCGCTTCGAAAGCTGAAAATAATACCCGCTGGATCAACGACGGAACAGTAAGTTTGAACGCGGATTTTTCGGTGATACAGAGTTCTTTGATGGTTAATAACGGCAGTTTGTCGGCAACATCTCTAACGTTGACTAATAGTTCGGTAATGAAGAATTACGGGGAATTGCTGATGAGCGGAGATTTCAGTATGAATTCCAGTGCCACTCTAATAAACAACGGCTCGCTGGAAACTCTGGCTTCGCTGGCCTCGCGCAATACCACTTGTGTGGTCGAGAATTACGGTCATATCAAAGCCTTGTATCTTGATTATAAAAACGGAGGCGGCCAGCTGCACAACTATTGCAGCATCGAAGCCGAAGATTTTGCCTTTGAAGCCAGTACGGTGATCAGTGAAACCGGCACCCGTATGCTTTGTCAGGATTTGTACGCCAACAACACCACTTTCACTCTCAATGGCAATGCCATACTGGAAGTGAAGAATATGGAAACAGACAACAGTAAGGCTGTCAAAAAAGGAGCCACTTTTAATTTTAACGTCACAATAGCAGGAAATCCGACCGAAGCAGACCTGCCTTTGGTAAGTGTCTGGAAAATCGACAACAAAAAAGGCTGGAAGGTTTTGCAGCTGGACGGCAGCATGGAAATGGCCATAGCCGCAGGCGAATCTCCCTCGGGTAATTATTTCAAATCTATGGATGAGGGTGTAAGTTTGGTCGAACAAGCTACTGTGGTGATTGCAGCTACCGATTGTAACGGAGGCGGTGTTAATTTTGTGCCCGAAGATGATCCCGAAGATCCCGAATTTCCGGTGCAGGTGTTCGAAGGCAACGAATATACCTTTGCAATGGAAGATCTCTGTCCGCACAAGGGCGCCTACGATATGAACGATTTTGTCTTCAGGATAAAAAATATTCAAAAGTGGATAAACAAAGACAACAATGTGGAGAGCATGAGTTTTGAACTTCTGCCTGTAGCTGCCGGAAGTACCAAGTATTTGAGTGCTGCTGTTCAGTTTGATGATCTTGCAAGCGGTGCTTTTGGCCTGATTGCCGGAAACGAAAACAGCAGAATAGAAAACGGTCAGGAAAAAGCCACGATTATTCTGTTCGAGGGCGTTCACGAATTGTTTGGCCTGGATACCCCGGCATCGGTCAATACTTTTGGTCACATCAACAGTGTACCGGCTCAAGCCTGCAGTTTCAGGATGGATTTTGCAGAGCCTGTGCATCCTGACCGCTTGACGGTTGATCGTCTGAACTTCTATATGATAGTGGGTAATGACTTGGACAACACGGACCGTAAAGAAGTGCATCTGGCCAATTTTGCTCCCAGTTCCAAGGTGAAAAAAGCTACCAACAACTACAAGGACGAAAACAATATGGTTTGGGCCATTATGTTGCCGGTAGGCGACTTTAAACATCCCACCGAAATGACCAATATAGTAGATGCTTATCCCGGCTTCGAAGAATGGGCTTTTTCGGGTGGCCAAAATCAGCAGGACTGGTATCTGGCTCCGGCAGATGACGAAAAATTGGTTTATTCAAGGTAACAAAGAATGTTGATTTTAGAATGTCCGGACCCCAAAATCCGGACATTCTTTGATTAATGTCAAATCGTTCCGGATGAAAGAGGATGTTAATTAACGGAGAATTTATTCGTTAATATGCATTGTAAACAGTATTTTTGACTGCTGTTAAATGTGTTGTTCGCAGCAAGCTGTTTTAGGCTTTTAACCGGCTCAATATGGAAATTTTGGAGATACTATTTTGCTTATTGTTTGCCCTGGTATTTTACACCTATCTTGGTTACGGAATGCTCTTGTTTGTGCTGGTCAGGATCAAGAGGCTGTTTGGCCGGGGCCGAAAACAGGGCCGCCGGCAAGAGCCGGAACAAGAGCTTGCTGCCCGGGTAGCCGGAACCGCTGGCAAAGCGACCGGGGAGGACCAGGGCAGGCGGACTTCGGACATGGAGTTGCCTCACATCACGATGTTGATAGCGGCCTACAACGAAGAGGATTATGTGGCGCAAAAAGTGCAAAATTCCCGGGAGTTGCAGTATCCTGCCGACAAGTTGCATCAGCTCTGGGTGACCGACGGCTCCACAGATCGAACACCTGCGCTGCTTTCGCAGTACAAAGGGGTCGAAGTGCTGCATCAGCCTCAAAGGGCCGGCAAGATAGCGGCCATTAACCGGGCTATGCCTTTTGTTACTACGCCCCTGGTGGTGTTTTCGGATGCCAATACCCGGCTGGGGCCTGAATCGCTGCTGAGGATAGCCCGTATGTTCGAAAATCCCCGCACCGGCTGTGTATCGGGCGAGAAACGCATTTTTACCGACAAGGACGGAGCGGCTTCTGCCGCCGGTGAAGGCATTTACTGGAAATACGAATCGAAACTGAAAAGCTGGGATGCCGAATTGCATTCGGTGGTGGGAGCGGCCGGAGAGTTGTTTGCCATACGCACAGATTTGTATCAGCCGGTGGAAGCCGACAGCCTGCTGGACGATTTTGTGATTTCGCTGCGGGTAGCCATGCAGGGCTACAAGATTGATTACGATCCCGAAGCTTATGCCATAGAACATGCTTCGGCCAATGTCAAAGAAGAACTCAAACGCAAGGTAAGGATTGCCGCCGGAGGCATACAGTCCGTTGTGCGTCTGCGTCCCTTGCTCAATATTTTCAAATACGGCCTGCTTTCGTTTCAATACATTTCGCACCGGGTGCTGCGCTGGACCATTACGCCATTTGCCCTCTTGTTGCTGCTGCCATTGAATATTGCGCTGGCTCCGGCTGCAGTGTTTTATTTAGTGTTGCTGCTCCTGCAGCTTTTGTTTTACGGGGCGGCTTTGTTGGGCTGGTTGTTTGAGCAGCGCAAGATCAAAATCAGGCTGTTTTTTGTGCCTTATTATTTTTTTGTCATGAATTATGCTGTTTTTGCCGGCCTCTGGCGTTATTTGGGCAAAAAACAGTCGGTCAACTGGGAGCGGGCCCGGCGTGCCCGGTAATAAAAATTTCCTACCTTTGCGTCCATGATCCACAAACTTCTCGATCGCCTGCGCGACAGGAACAAACCGGCCAAGGAGGGTTACCGTACCGCTTTCAAGGCTACGGGTTTGTTTGGAGGGGTGCAGGTGGTGACCATTTTGACCGGCCTGCTCAAGTCCAAGCTGGTGGCTGTCTGGATGGGCACCACGGGTTTTGGCATTCTGAGCCTGTTTAACGCGGCGGTCAATCTGATTTTTTCCATCACCAACCTGGGTTTGCAAAGCTCGGCGGTGCGCGATATCGCGGCGGCTTCGGCCGGGGACGAAAAAGCGGCGGCTGCAGCGGCCGGTAATCTGGCCGGGCCCGGGCAGCCCGGGAGCTCGGTTCAGCCCGGGAGCTCGGTTCAGCCTGTGAGCCCGGTTCAAGCCGGGAGCCCGGTCATACCGGGAAAAACCGTCGCCATTATCAAAGCCGTCAATCGCTGGGTACTGGCCAGCGGCCTGCTGGGAGCCCTGCTTACCATCGCTTTGTCGCCCTGGCTCAGCCGCTGGGTGTTTGAGTCGGATCAATACGTGGGGGCATTTATTCTGTTGTCGGCGGCCGTGCTGCTTATGGGTTTGTTCAATCAGGATTACGCTGTATTGCAAGGACTTAGGCGGCTCAGGCTGATGGCTAAGGCCAATATTTTCGGTGCCCTGGCGGGTTTTGTCTGTTCGGTGCCGGTCTTTTATTTTTTCCGCGAAGCGGGTTTGGCCTGGACGGTGGTGATTGCGGCTCTGGCCTCTACTGTGGTGAGTCTGCTTTACGTCCGCAAGCTGGGCTTGATTTTGCCCAAACAGGATTGGCGTACTTCGCTGGTGTTGGGCAGCGATACGGTGAAGCTGGGCATAATGATGGCTATCAGCAGCATCGCGGTTTTTTTGGTGCAATTTGTGGTCAAAACCTATATTTCGCATAAGGGCGGCCTGGATGATGTGGGCCTTTATCAGGCAGGCTGGGGCCTGAACGAACAATATCTGGGCCTGGTGTTTACAGCCATGGCCAAGGATTATTTTCCCCGCCTCTCGCAGCTGGCCAACGACCGACTGCAGGTGCGAAAGAGCATCAACGAGCAGGCCGAAATCGCTATCCTGATTTTGGCGCCCATGGTGATTGTGATGCTGGTGTTTCTGCCTTTTATAGTGCGTCTGCTCTATTCGGGCGATTTCGACGGCATAGTGCCTATGGCTCGCTGGTTGTTGCTGGGCTCCCTGCTCAAGGCAGGCTCCTGGGCTATTTCTTTTGTCTTCCTGGCCAAAGGACACGGCAAAACCTATTTGTTCAACGAGCTGGGCATCAAGTTTATCACCTTGCCGGCTTACATGCTGGGCTACAGCTTGTTCGGTCTTTTGGGCATAGGCTATGCCTATGTGTTGTGTTTTGGTATTTATTTTCTTTGGGTAGGCATAGTGGCTTACCGCAAATATAAATTGGTCTACTCCGGGGTGTTCTGGAGAATGCTGGCATTGACGACCACTGTGCTGGCGGCTTATCTGTTGACTGAGCCTGTGCTGATTTCTGCGGGCCTGCATTATTGGCTGGGCGTTCCGCTGATTGTGTTGATGGGCTTGTATTCCCTGCGGGAACTGAAAAAGCGATTGTTTTAGTCGTATTGATTGTATTATCAAAATGGAATCTTTCGGCTTTAATCCCGGAGGTTTAGTTGATTTCGTCAGCTGACCCGGTATGAAGTAAAGCGATTATTCCAAAGGAATTAGGAGAAAGATTTTTTTTGTAGAATTAGTGGAAACTATACCTTTGCAGCTAAAGCAA
>JAAZGQ010000382.1 GCA_012511135.1 Bacteroidales bacterium
GGCTTCGGCTATGCTGGCCGCCAAAGGCATCGCTTGCACAGTGGCAGAAGTGCATACGCTCAAACCCCTGGATACCGAAGGTGTAACTGAGCTGTTGAAAGAATGTGGGGCTGCAGTGACAGCCGAAGATCACAAAATTATAGGCGGGCGGGGCACGGCCATTATGGAATGTGCTGCAGAGCATTGTCCTGTGCCGGTGTCTCGCATAGGCTTGCGCGATGTCTTTCCGGGTTCGGGCCATCCCGAAGCGCTGCTCGATTTTTACGGCATGAGTGTGAACGATATGGTCGATGCTGCCATCACTACAATCAACAGAAAACCAAATCCATATCCCAACGAAGAATAATATGCAAACAGGCTATTTCAAAAAAGTCATACAGCAAACAGCTACCCGGCTGTGGATCAACAATCCTACCGCTGAGGATGTCCGTCAGGGCATCGAAGCCGGAGCCATTCATTGTACAACCAATCCCACTTATGCCGCCAAGATGCTGAGTCGCCCCGAAAGTCATGATATGGCCCTGTCGGTGGTGGACGACGTATTGGTTTCCTGTGCAGACGACGATAAGGCGGCTGCCCTGATTCAGCGTCGTTTGGTGGCCGAAATGGCCAGGGGATTTATGCCGCTCTACGAGAGCAGTCAGGGCCGGGAAGGCTTGGTCTCCATACAAATGGATCCTCGTCTGGAAAAGGAGGCAGCTGCTATTGTGGCCGAAGCTCTGGCCGATTTCGAAGCTTTTCCCAATTGCATTGCCAAAATTCCGGTGATCCCTTCGGGTTTGCAGGCCATCGATTGCCTGGTCAGGCTTAACAAGCCGGTTATTGCCACCGAAATTATGGGCATAGCTCAGGCCCTGGAAGCCTGCGCGGTCTATCGACGTGCCTCGGAAGAATCGGGTTTTTGTCCGGCCTTTTTTGTTACCCACATCTCGGGCATACTAGACGATGAACTCAAAGCTGAGGCTCAGGCCCGGGGAGTGGAAGTCAGCCCCGAAGCAATGTACATTGCCGGATGTGCGGTGGCCAAAAAACAATACCGCATTATGCAGGAACGCGGCTTGCCCGGCATTTTGCTGGGCGGTGGTGCCCGCGGACCTCAACATTTTACCGAAATGCTGGGCGGGCCGGTACATGTCACTCTCAACTGGGCAGGAACAGCCCTGGAACTGGAGCAAAATCCCCCGGCCCTGGAAGCGCAATTTGACCGCCCGGCCGCTCAGGAGCTCATCGATGAACTCAAGGCGAAATTGCCGACTTTTGCCCGGGCCTATGATGAAGAAGGATTGAAACCCGGAGAATTTCACGATTTCCCGCCGGTAGTGCGTTTCCGTAATCAATTTTTGAAAGGCTGGGAAGAACTGCTGGCGACCATTCGTGAACGCCGGGCTCTTTTGACAGCCCCCTCCCCACAGAAACTGAACACATCAGGCGAAAGCGGGCAGGAAACTTCAGGGAAGCTTTCGCAACAAGTTCCCGACGCGGCCTGCATCAGCAGTTTGCTGCAAAATCCTCCCGACGGCTCGCCTTTGGTTGGCGTGCAACGCTCTTATTGCAAGCTGGCTGAACATCAGCCCGTGGAGATACGGCCTGGCATTTATCGCTCTACCCTGGTGTACAACGCCGAAAACATGCTTTGTCATTTTTTCGAGAAAGCCGGTGCCAAGGTGGATCTGCATACCCATTATGCTGTTCAGAGCGGCTACGTGCTGAGGGGTAAACTGATGTTTTTTGATGCTGAGGGGAACGAACATATTTTGCTGCCCGGACAGGGCTATTTGTTCGCTTCCAACGAAGCCCACGGTTCGGTGGCGCTGGAGGAATCGGAAATCATCGAGACCTTCACGCCGGGACGCCCGGAATATCTGGACAAAGAATAATTCAGCATACCGGGCTGCTAAGTTTTTGCAGGGCTTAAGTTGACCCATTAGTTCACCCGGCGGGTGTTTTTGCCGAACAGGGCTTACACCCTAATTTGATTTGTTACAAACTTGAATACTATAACCTTTTAAAAGAGAACACCATGACCAGAGTTTTTGCCGTCCACACGGCCACCGCCTTGATTGAGCCCATTACGGCTTTGTTTAAAGAACACCTGCCCCAGGTAAAGTTGAACCATATTGCCGACGACAGCCTGATTCAGGAAGTCATTGCCGAAGGCAGGCTGACGCCGGCAGTCAAACGCCGCATGCTGGCTTGTTATTACGCGGCTGTGGATGCCGGAGCCGACTATATTTTCAATACCTGTTCTTCGGTGGGTGAAGTGGCCGATACAGCTAAGTTTTTAATGCCGGTGCCCCTGATCCGCATAGACGAACAAATGGCGCTCAAGGCCATCAGCCTCTCTGCCCGCATTGGTGTGTTGGCTACCCTGCCTACCACCTTGCAGCCTACAGCTGATTTGCTCAGGCGTTTAGCAGCTGAACAGGGCAAAAAGATAGAACTGGTGGACGGTTTGGCCGAGGGAGCTTTTCAGGCTGCCATGAGCGGTAATCCCCAAAAACACGATGAATTAATTTTGCAGGCTTCCAAAAGTGTTGCTCCCCGGGTAGACGTTATCGTGCTGGCCCAGGGTTCTATGGCCCGTATGGAAGCCAGACTGGCCGCCGAGACCGGCAAAACAGTTTTGTCCAGCCCCCTCCTTGGAGTGTTGGGCCTTAAAAAACTGATAGGATAGGGGCTATGAAAAAAAGGAATATTCTGCTGATTTTTTTGGTCTTTATCGGGATAGTTACTTTCCTTGACCGCATCAATATTTCGGTGGCGGGCACCAGTATCATGGCAGACCTGGGCCTAAGTCGCAAGCAATGGGGCTGGGTTCTGAGCGCCTTTATTATTTCCTACGGGCTGTTGCAGGTTCCACTGGGTTTGTTGGGTGACCGCAAGGGACAGCGCAGGGTGCTGGCGATTATCGTGCTCTGGTGGTCGGTGTTTACCGGCCTGACGGGTATGGCCGGAGGCTTTATTTCGTTGCTGTTTATCCGCTTTGCCTTTGGTATTGGCGAGGCTGGAGCTTATCCCTGCATGACCGGCGCCATAGGGCGTTGGTTCCCCAAATCCGAAAATGCCAAAGCTCAGGGCTATATCTGGGCAGCCAGCCGGGTAGGCGGAGCCTTGACTCCCTTTATCGTAATTCCTGTAATTATGTACCTGGGCTGGCGTCAGGCTTTTTATATACTCGGAGCGGTGGGTTTGCTCTGGGTAGTAGCCTGGTATTGGTGGTTCAGGGATAATCCGGCCGATAAAAAGGGCATCACGCAGGCTGAACTGGCCGAATTGGACGACAAGCCCAAAGTGGAGGTGGCTAAGCAAAAAGTTCCCTGGAAAGCAATCTTACACAGCAAACAATTCTGGCTGATCCTCTCGATGTATTTCTTTTACGCCTGGGGCAGCTGGTTTTTCTTTTCGTGGTTCCCTACTTATATGGAAGAAGGCCGGGGCTTTTCCAAAGCTGCTCTGACCTATGCCGTGGCCGTGCCCTTTTTGATGAGTGTGGGCGGTAACATTGCCGGCGGCTACCTCAGCGATCGTTTTTCGCTCAAGTACGGGCTCAAAAAAGGCCGTCGCCTGCTGGGAGTGGGTGGTTTGGCTGCTTCGGCGGTGTTTATGTTTCTGGCAGCTTTTATTCCCGGCAAAATGCAGGTCTTTATTTTCCTTTCACTTTGTTTTGGGGTGATAGACCTGATGTTGCCCAGTGCCTGGGCTATTTGCCTGGACATTGGCAAGCAATACGCCGGAGCGGTGTCGGGTGCCATGAACACGGCCGGCAACATTGGCGGTTTTGTGTGTGCTTCCATTTTTGGTTATTTGGTGGAGGGCACGGGAAATTACAATTTTCCCTTGTTTGTGATAGCCGGCATGCTGGTGATCAGTGCTTTGATCTTTACCCGCATTGATGCTTCCAAACCCTTGCTGCCCGAAGATCAGCCGGAGCCTTTGCTGCCCGAAGATCAGCCGGAGCCCTTGCAGCCCGAAGACCAGGCAGAGCTTTCGCTGCAAAAGAGTTGACGCGCAGCCAGGCTCCTGTTCGAAGCGGAGCCTCTGTCTTGTCTTGTCTTGTCTTGTCAGGCCTGTTTATAAACATGCTCAAAAAAAAGCTGTAATAAATTGCTGTATCTTTACAATTAAGCTAAATTTGCAGAACGCAAGGATTTTTATTGAAATCTTACAATCTTAAAGTTTTAACACCATGTCAAAAATAGCTTTGATTACCGGTATCACGGGACAGGACGGTTCATTTTTGGCGGAATTTCTGCTGGAAAAAAATTACGAAGTGCACGGCATTATACGCCGGAGCTCCTCTTTCAATACCGGACGTATAGAGCATCTTTATCTGGACGAATGGGTACGCGACATGAAACAGAAAAGGCTTATCAACCTGCATTATGCTGATATGACCGATTCAAGTTCGCTGATCAGGGTGATTCAGACCGTCAAACCCGATGAAATCTACAACCTGGCTGCCCAGTCGCACGTCAAAGTCAGTTTCGACGTACCTGAATATACAGCCGAGTCGGACGCTGTTGGCACTTTGCGCCTGCTGGAAGCCGTGCGCATTCTGGGCCTGGAAAAAAGCAGCCGCATTTATCAGGCCTCTACTTCGGAACTTTATGGCCTGGTGCAGGAAGTGCCGCAAAAAGAGACTACGCCTTTTTATCCCCGCAGTCCTTACGGAGTGGCCAAGCAATACGGTTTCTGGATTACCAAAAATTACCGCGAAGCCTACGGTATGTTTGCCGTTAACGGTATTTTGTTTAACCACGAGAGCGAAAGGCGAGGAGAGACTTTTGTGACCCGCAAGATCAGCCTGGCTGCTGCGCGTATAGCGCAGGGGCATCAGGACAAGCTCTATCTGGGCAATTTGTCGGCCCGCCGTGATTGGGGTTATGCCAAAGATTATGTGGAATGTATGTGGCTGATGCTTCAATACCATACGCCCGAGGATTTTGTGATAGCTACCGGTCAGATGCATACCGTTAGAGAATTTTGCACGCTGGCCTTCAAAGAAGCAGGCATAGACTTGCGCTGGGAAGGCGAGGGAGTGCAGGAAAAAGGTATAGACGCTCAATCGGGCAAAGTGCTGGTAGAAGTAGACCCCAAGTATTTCCGTCCGGCCGAAGTGGAACAGTTAATGGGCGATCCTTCCAAAGCACGAAATCTGTTGGGCTGGAATCCCACCCAAACATCTTTCGAAGATTTGGTCAGCCTGATGGTGAAGCACGATATGCGCTTTGTCAAAAAACTCTATCTCAAATCGCAGCTGGATTGAATTAGTATGGAAAAACACAGCAAGATATACGTTGCAGGCCACCGCGGCCTGGTGGGTTCAGCCATCTGGAAGAATTTATTGTCCAAAGGCTATAAGAACTTGCTGGGCTGCAGTCACGCTGAGCTGGATCTGATGGACGGTTCTGCGGTAGAGGCTTTTTTCGAAACAGAACAGCCCGAATATGTAGTGCTCGCGGCCGCTCAGGTGGGTGGCATTGAGGCCAACAATGTGTACCGGGCGGACTTTATTTACCGCAACCTTCAAATTCAGCAAAACCTCATCGGGGCAGCTTATCGTCATAGGGTTAAGAAGCTTTTGTTTTTGGGCAGCAGCTGTATTTATCCCCGTGATGCGGCTCAGCCTATCAACGAAGATGCTCTCTTGACCGGCCCGCTGGAATATACCAACGAGCCCTATGCCATAGCCAAGATTGCCGGCCTCAAGCTTTGCGAAAGTTTCAACCTGCAGTACGGTACCAATTTTATTGCGGTGATGCCTACGAATCTGTATGGCCCCAACGATAATTTTGACCTGGAACGCAGCCATGTCTTACCGGCCATGATCCGCAAAATATTTCTGGCCAACTCTTTGTTAAATAATGATGAGCTTCATCTGCGTCGTGACCTGGAAAGTCGTCCGGTAGAAGGTATCGACGGCAACGATTCCTTAGCGCGAATTACGAATGTACTCAAAAAATACGGAATTCACAGAGATTCTTTGGAACTATGGGGTACAGGCCGGCCCCTGAGGGAATTCCTATGGAGCGAAGATATGGCCGATGCTTGCGTTTATATTATGGAAAGGGTCAATTTTGAAGATCTCAGGCCTAAGGATCCGGCAGCCGAAGTGCGCAATTGCCATATAAATATTGGTAGCGGCAGGGAAATTTCTATAGCTGATCTGGCAGGCCTGATAGCCCAAAAGACAGGCTATACAGGCAAGATCAGTTTCGATGCAACAAAACCCGACGGCACAATGCGCAAGCTTTGCGACGTTAGCAAGCTGCACAGCCTGGGCTGGAAGCATAAGGTGGATATCTCGGAAGGCCTGGATCGTATGCTGGAATGGTATCGTTACAGCCTGTCGCTTTAATTTGTCTGGAAAAGTCTTTTTTTTACTTAGGGAATCGTATCTTTGATTCTCAAAAAAGCTTTTTTATGTTGTTTAATCCTCAAAAATATGCAATCCCGGATGAACGGATGCAGCCTTTTATTGATCCGGACGAAATCTGGTCTTGCCTTCGCACAGCAAAGCCCGATGCTAAGGCTGTACGTGATGTGATTGCCCGCTCTTTGTCGAGGCAGCGTCTCAGTCTGCAGGAAACGGCTTTGCTGCTCAATGCAGAGGATCCGGAATTGATCGAAGAAATCAAAGAAGGAGCCCGGCAACTAAAACGCGAAGTGTACGGTAACCGTATAGTCTTGTTTGCTCCCCTGTACATCGGCAACAAATGCACCAACGATTGTGTGTATTGCGGCTTCAGGACTTCCAACCGGGAAGCAGTACGCAAGACCCTGAGCGACGGGGAGATAGTGCGCGAAATTGAATGTCTCGAAGATCAGGGCCAAAAGCGCCTGATTCTGGTTTATGGCGAGCACCCCGATTACGATGCGCAGTACATAGCTCACACCGTTAAATTGGCCTATA
>JAAZGQ010000383.1 GCA_012511135.1 Bacteroidales bacterium
CGGCAGGAAGAATAACGGTGCCGTTCAGGTAAGGACAGTTGTAAAATGCGCCGTCTTCCAGACTGATAAGATTATCCGGTAAAATTAAATTTCCGCTGATGCCGTAACAATTGGCAAAGGCATAAGAACCGATAGAAATAAGAGTCGAGGGTAGACTTAGTGCACTCAGCCAGGTGCAATTTTCAAAAGCAGAAGCTCCGATGTGTTTTACACCGGAAGGAATACTGTAAGATCCGCTTTTGGCATTGGGACATATCAATAAACTATCCTTAAGTTTGCTGAACAAGATACCGGAAGAGGAGGAATAGTTTGTGTTGCCGCTGGCTACCTGAATAGAACTCAGCGAATAACAGCCATAAAAGGCGTAGGTGGAAATATGTTTTACTGAGGCAGGAATGCTGATGGTTTGTAGGTTCCAGCAAAAATAAAAGGCCAGTTCCCCTACAGATAACAAATTATTAGGTAGAACCACCGTCAGCAGACTGGGTTTGAAAGTGTCGAAATAGGGATTGTAAAAGGCATATTGGGGCAATTCGTTGGCGGGATAATACACCGAAGTTTGGCCGGTGTTGGTGCCCTGGTCTCCGGAATAAGCTTTTATAGATGCATTTTGAAGATTCAGGTCGCTGAGCAGAAGAAGCTTATCTCTTACAAAGGCGATGTCCCGGGCATCAATGTTGCCCGTTAGCGTCAGGCCGGTCAGGCTTTGTTGTTCGCTGGTATTGATGAGGGTATATAAACTGCCCGCAGTCGTGACATGAACGGTTTTGACCTGAGCATAAGCTGACACGGTGCAAAGCATCATGGCCAGGAAAAAAAACAAGGCTTTCATTTCAGACAGGATTAAGATCTAAGGTTTTTTGCCGGAGGTAGTCATCAAAGCGCTCTTTGAATTGTTCTCCGATAGGGATATAGCTGTTGTTTCCGATCAGCAGGCGGCGTTTTTCCACAGCCTTGATCTTATCAAGATTTATTATGAAGGAGCGGTGTACACGCATAAACTTCTGAGCCGGAAGTGTAGCTTCCATGTGTTTAAGCCTCATGAAGGTCGTTATTACTTCTCCCGGTTCCAGATGAATACGAATGTATTCGTTGGCGCTTTCGATGTAGTGGATTTTGTCTAGTTCTATCCGTACATTTTTCAAATTGGCTTTGACAAAAAGGGATGTTTGCTCAGCAGAAGGATTCAAAGAGGGGCTTTCTTGCAGTTCTTTCATCAACCTACGTTCTCTTATCCAGATCAGGACTACTTTGTAAGCAGTACCGGAGGCCACGACCAGAAAAGTAATCATCAGGATGCCTAAATAAGTGAGTAGAGGACTTTTGGCAGAGAGCGATGTTGTTGAATTGTAACCCACCGGAGGTGGCATGCTTTCCGAAAGTTCCATGGGAGGCTGGCCGGGCCCCAGTTCCATAGGCGGCATACCCAGTCCCCGTTCCCAGTTTGACTAAGAGCAAACGCGGCAGTGCTTGTGGTCAGGATCAAAGCCAAAACAGCAAAGACATATCCCGGGTATTTTTGTTTCGTCAATAACAGTGGAATTAGTAAATACAGATTAACAGCAAAGGCCAGCAGATAAGAAGCGGTTAAAATCCAGTCCTGAAAAACTTTGCTCCAGCTGACAGAATTCAGAATGCGATAGCTGAACACGGGAATGCTAAACAATGCCAGCCACACAAGGACAATGCCGGTGTTTTCTATCAGGACGAATTTTGATGGCTTTTTCATGGACAGGATTAGGAGAAAGTCGTTTATTTACGGA
>JAAZGQ010000384.1 GCA_012511135.1 Bacteroidales bacterium
ACCAGAGGCGATTTAATCAGCGAAAGGTAAGTAGGAGAGGAGAGCTGCAGGCTGCCGTCGTCGCGCAATTTTTTGTTAAGCTGGCTAAAAGAGAGCCCCAGCGAAAAAGTCAATTGATCGGTAAACTTAATGTCGCTGTTGAAGCGGGAACTGAAACGGTTCATCCCGCCTGTTTTCATGGTGCTTTCCACATCGTCGTAGCCTATGGAAATGGCGTAGCCGGCAATGTCGTCACCACCGGTCACCTGACCGTAATAGCGTTGAACCAGGGCGTTCTGAAAGATTTCGTTCTGCCAGTTGGTGTTGTTGTGATATGTGTTGTAGTAAGGCCTGGAGGGGTCGTCGCTCAGGTAGAGCTGATCCTGAATCTCCTGTTCGGTATAGCCCGCGCCACCGATTTGTTCCACGGCGTAGGCTCTGTAATCGCTGTTTTGCAGGACAGGAATTTGCTGAGGAGCCGAAATCACTCCCCAGGAAGTACTGACCGAAATGCGGGAGGTTTGTTCCCTGGCTCTTTTGGTTCTTATCAGAACGGCTCCGTTGGCGGCCTTGATGCCGTACAGGGCGTAGGCATCACGAATCAGGGTGATGCTTTCGATGTCTTCGGGATTGATGGTGCTGAGCGGATCGCTGTAATTTCCTTCGATAATGCTGTGTTTGCCGGTGTGCGTTTCGTAAGGAATACCGTCAATGATGTAAAGCGGCTGGGAACTGCCATAGAAAGAATTGAGCCCTCTCAGAAAAGTGTTTTTGCCACTGGCGGGGGCAGCCGAACGGTTGATGCTGCGCAGCACTCCCAGTTCCTGCTGAACATTCTCGACCAGACTCAGGCTTTGAGCGGGCGATTCGAGCCGTGTGCCGCTGATGGCGTAAGGGATAGACTGCAGGGCTTGTTCACCAAAGGAGAATTCCAGCAAAGGATTCAGTTCTTTGAATTGCTCCGATACAAGCACAACGGTGATATTGTTGCGTCCTTTCAGGGCCAGGGTCTTGGTCTGATAGCCCCAGGCTGAGATTTTGAGTACGGCATTTTGGTCAGGAACCTTGATGCTGAAACTTCCGTCCTCGGCGCTGATGGCCGAAGCAAAATTTTCTACACTTATTTGAGCTGCGTATACAGGTGTTTTGCCTGTAGCATCCAGCACTTTACCCTCTACTGTCAATGTGGGAGCAGCCAGGCCGCTGGCACTAAAAAGTACACAGACCGAAAAAATGCTCCAAAATGACTTTATTTTGTTTCTTACTGACATAATCGCTGATGACAAAGATTAAAAATTAGGGTTTTTGCCTGCCGGGACAAGACGGACGTTATCGATGCGTACATTGCGCTTATAGAGATCTCGTTTTGAGCTGGGCACTTTGACGGTCAGGGTAAGGCTTACTTCGCTGTCGAAAGTCGGAATATTCACCTCGCTGCCTGCCTGTATCAGATGAAGTTCGGTAGGAAGGGTTTCCTGCCCTCTGTTCAGGTTGATGTTTCTGGCAAAGTGCCCGTTCTTGTAACTGATGCTGAAATCCAGCAGGGTTTGTTCATTTACGTTCGTACTGTCTTCGGTATTTCCCGGCACAATGGTGCAATAAATGTCGTATTTGGCCGAAAGTATACTGTCTCCGAAATTGACGGTTAGTTTGGGATCACGGCTGGCGGAGTTTTCGATGATATAGAAATAGCCACCCGATATGCCCTGGATCTTGGTTTTCTCGCCGGGATACAGCAGCATGTAATTGGCCGTAGTTACGTCTTCGGGGGTACAGACTTTTTCCACCTCGTAAACGATTTCGCGGTAGACCAGTTCGTAAGGGTCGAAGCGCAGGGAATCGACAACAAAGAGATCTCCGTTGCTGGTGTGTATGCGACGGCCTGCAAACAATTCTTCGGGATTGCTGAAGCGGTAGCCGAAGGTAGAAACAAGCACACAGTCGGTCAGTGTTTCGTAGCTGCCCTTGAAAATCAGATTTTTGATCAGAGCCAGATGTGTCCGCGTCCGTTGTATGGAATCCTTGTCCATTACCACCGTAGGTCCTCCGTTGGATTTAAAAAAGTCTTTGTAGTAATCAAAGGCTTTTTCGAAGGCCTGGTTGCTGGGAGCAATCATGGTGTATTTTTGCTCTTCGCTGTAGATTTTACCGATTCGGCGAAGCAGGGTATTTTCCTGAATCAACACTGTGTCGTAGACATGATTGCCCAGGGAATCCACGCCAATACGTTTACTGCGTACCCTGTCCATATAGGTGGAATCGTAAAAATTGTAGGCCTGCAGCAACATACTCAATTCGGGTAGTTTTTCCAGATATTCCCAAAGGTTGTATTCAAAAGGCACATAACCGCTGAGTCCGTGCAAAACTCCGTTCGAACAGACCTGGTCTGCTGCATCCAGCCCAAAACCGCCAAAGGCGAATTCCTCGTTGCCCTGTATGCCGAAATGGATGTATTTGCCGTTGAGCATCATTACACTGCTGCCAGAATAGGCCTTGGCAGTGGAATGTAGAAAATAGGCAATGTGATTGTGAACGACATCCTTGATAAAGCTCGTGTCACTCGATGTGTAAACCGAATCGGGAATATAATCGTTTTGGGGAGCCCAAACGGTGTATGAGCCAGAACCCGCCAGCTTGTCTTGCAGTCCGGCTATTTCTATCAGCTTAACAAAACGGCTGTAGGAGGCTTCGGCCTTGAGCGTGGTCAGCAGGTCTTCGCCCCCCAGGCTTTTGTTGTAGGTATAATGCTGGTTCCAGCTGTCCTGACAGGCCGTAGCCGTCAGCAGCAGCAAAGCTGAAGACCAGGCGATATGTTTAAGTGTTCTTTTCATAGTGCATTGTTTAATCGTATCCTTCTTCGGCAATCATTTCAATAGGAATGTATTCAACAAAATTCAGGGATAATTGCCCCGGTTCTACCGTTTTGAGACGTAAAATATGCGGTTCCATTTTGGAAAAAGTAAAAACCCCCAAAATACGGCGCATACGGTCGGTACGGGTATAGGCCGTATTGTCTCCGTTGGCGTTGGTGATATGAGTAGGAAATGACATAAAACCGTTGTTGTAGAGTACTTTGCGCGCTGTTTGTTCGTCCATGCCGCTGATACCGTAGTTTTCGGTGGGCAGGAAACTCAGGGGCACCCCTGCCGGTATGCCGTCAAAATACAATTGGGCCATACCCCGGTACTGATTGGTAGTGAAGCCAAAACGGATTTCCCAGGTACCCGGAGGCACGGGAGGAATACGCAGATGTACGTCGTAGCGGGTGTTGGCATATTCGGTGGCGCTGTTGCATTGTGCCCAGTTTTCGGCCTGATAACCCATACCTATCAGAATTTCGTCCCAGTGATGCCGTATCCATTGACCGGTATAATCGTAGCGGGGAAGCACGTAGCCGGCGTCTCCGTAAATGATCATGTTTTCAAAATACTGAGGGCCTCCCAGGCGGGCGTCGGGCAATTCCAGCACTTTTTGCCCCCTTGCTCCGTAGTTCATCAATTCCGGCAAGAAACTGGCAATGTTGAAACGCATCTTTTTGTGGAAGAAGCTGGTCTGATCGGGTATTTCCATCATTCCGTCCAGTTCGTGTATTACCCCGTTGCCTGCCTTGACATCCTGAAAGGCTGTTTCGGCGGTAAGAAAAGTGCCGGTATTCTCGACAATGGTATCGCCTCTGGTTTCGGGATTGAAAACAATTCTGCCTTTGGCTTTGCGATATTCCAGCAGGGTGTTGGGGTACATGGTTTCAATGACCTCGTAACCGTCTCCAAAACCATCTCTTCTGGCGAAATTTTCGAAATCCTTTTTATAATAAATTCTGTCCAGGCAATGGTAGGCTATGTAGCGGTAAAGGCTGCTTTGGGGATCATCTATAGGAAGTGAGGGATCGCCGTAGCCCTTGTCGTCGCACCATTGCTTCAGGTCGTCCAGGCTGCGTATATTGGCCAGCCTGGCGTAGGTGCTGTCGCTTTCGGCAAAGATGGTAAACTTATAGTAGCGGGGAATAATAATCTTGGCTCCGGTATTTACGTGGTAATAGGAAAATTCCGTCAGGTCTTCGGTTTTGTGCATCAATTGAGCGATGCCGGTTTCCTTGAGCGCCCGGTTGAAAATGGTGTAGCGCCCCTGAAGTTCCTCGGTATCAAATTTCTGGTCAATAGTAGCCGTGTCGGGCAACATAATGGCATCGGTCAGATGCACAACACCGTTGCGTAGCTCCATATCCCACATCAACAGCCGGGCCAGGCCGTTGATGACTATATCACCCAGCGAGTCGTAGCGTACCTGCAGCTGATCGTTGACCATATTGTTGGAGCGCAGACGCGAGGAGGTAAAATCGACGGTTTGAATGGCGTCGTTTTCGATGAGTTGATACAACACAATATTGGTGAGGGAGTCGAGTGGAAAATTGTCGAGGCTGCCAAACTTGGAATCGGCAAAAAAGCTCCTGACGGCATCGTTGGTAGGGGCGAAGCAGGTGTATTCCCCATAAGATTTGAGCATACCCATTACCCCGGTTTTGTTCAGGACTTTGGTGAATTCCTCAAATATGGTGTCGTTTTCGAAAAACTCTCCTATGGTTTCCAGCTTTTTGGTGTAGATGTTTTCTCCCGGATCGAAGAAGCAGGATTCCAGTGCCAGCAGCATGGGAAAACATAACAACAGGATAAAAATGGATGGCTTTTTCGTTCTCATACTATTTGTCTAACAAGGTTTCGTAAAAGGGATTTTGTTTCAGCAAAGGATTGGATTCCATTTCGGCCAGAGGAACAGGAAAATAACGGGCCCATTCCTTGGTGAGCTTTGCCGTGGCTAATTCATAATACGATCCGTCCACATTGGGCATTACGTATTTACTGATTACCCGCATGCTGTTCTCGCGGCGGACTGCTCTCATGATGTCGAACCAGCGTTTGCCTTCGAACATCAGTTCCCGTTGACGTTCGGTCAGGATCAGATCGTCCATCAGCATCTTTTCGTTGTAGGTGACCAACAACAGGGAATCGTCCACGGTGGGAGTGGCCTGGGCACGCATATAAACGGTATTGACCAGTTTGAGAGCCTGCTGTTTGTTCGTTTCGAAATCCAGTTGCACCAGGGCTTCGGCTTTCATCAGATAGATTTCTGGCAGTCTGTAAACTATCCAGTTAGCACCAGTCGATTCGGAATCCTGAAATTTAGTGCTTTCTCCGCTGGCTGCTCCCGATTGCTTGGTGTACGAGACCTTGGCCCTGAAATCTTTTTTCCCGTAAATACTGTTCAAATCCCAGGAGGTGATGTCCAGAGGAACGCTAAAATGAGGATTGCGCGAGGAAGAGCCGAAATAACTGAACAGGGCGTTGTTCACTATGCCCTGATTGGAATTTCCGTACTGGAATTCCAGTATGCTTTCGTTGGAGTTTCCATACAAGAATATGTTTTGTCTCCAGATCATTCCTGTGCCGGTACGGTCTTTGATCATTACCAGTTCTTTGTTACTCAGGACAATATCGCAACAACGGATGCAATTTTCGTAATCGCCTTTCCATAGATAAACATCAGCCAGTAAGGCGGCAATGGAAGTTTTGGTAAAGCGTCCTTTGTCGTATTCCAGCTTATCGTGGGTACTCATGGCCATAAGATAAGCTTTTTCCAGATCCTGGATTATTTGAGTCAGCACCGTGTCTTCGGTTGTTTTGGGCAAATAAAAGTCCTGTTCGCTGTTGGTGCTGGCTGTCAACACCAAAGGAACTTCCTTGTAGCTGCGTACCAGATAGAAATACATGAGCGAACGCAAGGCCAGGGCTTCGGCCTGGTATGCTTCTACATCCCTTATCGAAAGGCTCTTATCGTAATTCATGACGGAAAGGGCGTTCTCGATCAAGACATTGCAGTTGTTTATGACGTTATAAAAACGTTTCCAGTCACAAATGGCATTGGAGGGCAGAATGTTGAAAGACATTATTTTGGATTCGTCGTCCGAAACGCTGGGGCCGGCTTTTATATTGTCGCCGCGGAGCTCTCCCCAGAGCATCATTTGTCCGGCTACGCTGTAACCGCCCGATTCGACCAGGCAGGCCATATAACAACCCGATACGGCCGATTCCAATTGAGCCTTTGTTTTCCAGAAGTCTTCGTAGATGATCATGTCTTTGGGAAAGACTTCGAGCCATTCGTCGCTGCACGAACTCAGAAATGTGTGCAAAGCCAGGCTGATAGCTATTAGTATCTGATGGGAGTATTTTCTTTTCATCGTGCTTAGTTTAAAATCCAATAGTAACACCAAAAGTTCCGTCTTTACTTCGGGGAGTTTTGGAAGTATCGTAACCGATTCTGAAAGGATCGTTGGCCGTAGCCGCGTAACCGACTTCGGGATCCACACCGGAATAATTCGTCCATAGGGCCAGGTTATTCAGTGTGAGGTAAAACCTAAGATCGGTCAGGCCAAATCTCTTTAGTTTGTTTGCAGGGATTGAATAGTTGAAAGTCAGGTATTTAAACCTCAGGAAAGAGCCGTCTTCCACGTAACGATCGGAACCCAGCCAGTTGTAGCC
>JAAZGQ010000040.1 GCA_012511135.1 Bacteroidales bacterium
AATGCTTTAAAATAGTCTGTATGGACATAAACACAAAAAAAGACACCAATATTTCTAAAAATGATAACCTCAAGGCTCTGGTCGTTCGCCCCATTACTTCTCAAGAAGAAAAGTACTGGAACAACATGATGAACGAGCACCACTACCTTGGGTTTCGCACACTGACCGGCAAGACGCTCAAATACGTAGCCGTGTTGAACAATCAATGGGTTGCGCTAATTGGCTGGGGGGCTTCCGCCTTTAAAAGCGGCCACCGTGAAAAATGGATTGGCTGGTCGCAAGAGCAAAAGGCAAAACGATTAATCTTTGTTGTTAACAATCAACGATTTTTAATTCTTCCCGGTACTCAGATTAAGAATCTGGCCTCAAAGGTCCTAGCACTCAATACGAAACGGTTGCCATCAGATTGGCTGGCCATTTATGGGCATTTGGCCCTGCTTGCGGAAACTTTCGTCGACCACAGCCGTTTTGCCGGAACATGCTACCGGGCGGCGGGCTGGCTTCCACTGGGACAAACCGGTGGTTATGGACGAAATGGTGATATCTATTACTACCACGGTGAGACAAAAACTATCTTTGTAAAACCACTGTACAAAGATGCCAGGAAAATTTTATCTGCGCCGTTTCTGCCTCCCGAATTCACTGGAGGGGAAAAGGCTATGGTAAATTTAAATGAAGTAAGTATTGATACCAGGGGCGGCTTGCTCGATTATTTAGCTAAAATACAAGACCCCCGTAAACCCCGCGGTATTCGTCACACTCAGGTATCTGTCCTGGCTGTGGCGGTTTGCGCTCTCTTGTCCGGAGCAAAAAGCTTTATTGGCATGGGTGAATGGGCCGCCCATTTGTCGCAGGAACTGCTTAAACGGCTTGGCTGCCGCTACAGCGACAGGCACGGAAAATATGTTCCCCCCAGTGAACCCACCCTGCGTCGTACCATCCAATCAATAGATGCTGATGAGGTTGATCGGGTCGTGGGTGAGTGGCTCGTCCCTCAGAGTTCCGATAACATAATAGCTATAGACGGAAAAGTTTTGCGTGGCTCAAAAAAAGCCGGCGGCAAACCTGTACATCTTGTTGCAGCCCTCGTGCATCATGAGAAAATGGTCATCAGTCAACAGCAGGTAGATAAGAAGAGCAATGAAATCAATGCTTTCAAACCCCTTCTTGAGCCCCTGGACTTAAACGGCAAAATAGTTACTGCTGACGCTATTCAAACCCAGGTGAAAAATGCCAGGTTTATCGTTGAAGATAAAGGCGCTGATTATATTTTTCCAGTAAAGCAAAACCAGGGAAATCTCTTCGAAACAATACGCAAAATCAAAGGGGATGATTTTTCCCCCTCCGGAAATAACAATTGATAAAGGTCATGGCCGTATTGAAAAAAGAAAACTTTGGAGTGTACCCGTAAAACAAGGGCAAACAAATTTTCCCTATGCTGCTCAGTTCATTAAAATACTCCGGTCGACTACCGACCTCAAGGGCAATAATCTTAGACAAGAAACTGCTTACCTGGTTACCAGTTTAAGTCAGGAAAAAGCTGATAACAAGTACCTGTTAGACTCAATCCGTGGTCACTGGTCTATTGAGAATTCTCTGCACTGGGTACGTGATGTGACATTTGATGAAGACCGCTCTCAAATCCGGACTGGATCTGCTCCCCGTGTGTTTGCGACTATGCGTAACCTTGTTATCAGCTTATTACGATTAAATGGTGTGAAATCCATTGCTTCGGGCTTGCGTAAACTTAGTTGGAATTCTGAACGCTCATTGGAGTTAATTGGTGTTTAATTGTTTGCTGTGACTTTGACGTGGTCCTG
>JAAZGQ010000385.1 GCA_012511135.1 Bacteroidales bacterium
CCGACATCGACCCCGACAGGGCCGGCCTGGAACATTTTGTTATACAGCAAAACAACCCCAAAACCTTGGGCATGGCCCTCTACGATGCTGCCAGCGGGGAATTCATCAAAGGCAATTATCAATCGGCTGTAGGTGACGTGGGTCGTGGTATATGCGGTGCTTTCGATCCCAACCTGCGAGGTCTGCAATACTGGTCAACCATGAACGGCAACGCCATGTACGACAGCAAAGGAAATTTGATTGAGGACGCCTTCGGAACTTTTCCGGCCGAAGCCCTGTGGTGGGGCTCCGATTTGTCCCGCTGGGAAATCAGTGGCATAGGCAGTGGCGGACCCAACCTGGCTTTTCACAGATACAATACTTCTTCGAGGCGCTTTGACAGAGATCAACCCAATTTGTACAGCGAATACATCCCTTATTACTTTATGTCTGTCAACGCCGGACGGGCAGCCTTCTGGGGCGACATGCTGGGCGATTGGCGCGAGGAACTGATCTGCGTCAGAAGCGACTGGACCGGCTTCGTGGTGTTATCTACCTGGGAACAAACAAATCACCGCATCTACCACCTGATGCAGAACCCGGCCTACCGCCTGCAGACCACCGCCAAGGGCTATTACCAAAGCCCCGACGTGGATTTCTATATGGCCGGCGACATGCCCAAACCACCAGTAGCTCCGGTACAGCAGGCCGATCTCTATTATTCGGGTTCAGGCTGGATGGATCGCGAAGAGCAGCCAGCCGACTACGCCGACGGCAAGTCGGTCATGTTCGACCTCAGGGGAGGCAACGACACTTTCAACATTGAAGGAGTTTTCTCTCCCCCGGTGCTGTATCTGATGAATCCTAAAGGTGCTGATTACACACTGGAGGGCAGCGGCAAGATTAGCGGGAACACCCGGCTTATCAAGTCCATGCAGGGCGATGTCATCCTGCGTGGAGATCACGATTACACGGGAAAGAGCAGAATTTCGGAAGGCAGGCTCTGGCTCGATGGCAGCCTGGAAAGCCCTGTTCAAATTGACGCCCGGGGAGTGTTGGGCGGCCGCGGAGTACTCAAAGGCGGCGTAGTCCTGGAACAAGGACTCAACCGGGAGGGCGGCCGCATAGAAGCGGGCTTCCCGGGGACACCCGATACATTGAGTATCCTGGGCAATCTGAGCTTAGCCGGTCGCAACAACCTGGCTTTTGATATCAACGAAGAGGCTTGCGACCTGCTGCAGATTCAGGGCGACCTGCTGCTGAACGGCAGCGAAAACAGTCTGATTATTCAGGCCGGAGGGGAACTGCCCAAAGAAAAAGTGATGACCCTGATTGCTTTTGACGGAAGCACCAACGCCAACAAAGAGGATTTCAAAGTATACGGGCTGGAGGGCATCCCTTACAGCCTCAACATAGAAGAACACAGCATTACGCTGGAAATTAAATCTTCACGCGAACCGGCCAGTGTCGAATGGATGGGCAGCCAAAACAATACCTGGGACTTTACTACTCCCAATTTCAGCTGGCAAGACGGAGCTTCGATCTTTGTGCCCGGCGACAGCATTCGCTTTACAGACGCGGCTGCATCCAAACAAATTGTGATCAACGAAACTATGCCGGTGGGACAACTGATCTTCGAAAACGATGAAGCCTTCAGCCTGAGCGGCCAGGGTGTAATCAGCGGCCAGGGCGGCCTGAGCAAAAGCGGCAGGGGCCTGCTGTCTATACAAAACACCGACAACAGCTTTACCGGCCCCGTTGTGATCGAGAACGGCATACTCGAAGTGGCTTCCCTCAAAGACGGGGGCCTGCCGAGCTCCATCGGAGCCTCTTCGAACAGTGCTCAAAACTGGATTATGCGCAACGCTACACTGCAAACCAGAGCCCAGATGTCGACCAACCGCCACATGCAGGTGAGCGATACCCTGAGGGTGAAAAATCCCACATCCGGCAACAGTGTACTGATCAGCGGTAACATCAGCGGAGCCAACAGTACATTGATAGTGGAAGGCAAGGGCAGTCTGACTTTGCAAGGGAACAACACCTTCGGCCGGATCATTCAAAAGGACGGCCTGCTTTTGCTGGGTTCCTCCTATGCCAACCGTTATTCCATGGGCTCTGCCAAAATACGCCTGGAGGCTGGCATTTTTCGTATGCACAATATCAATACCACCTCCGACACCGACAATTTTGGCAACGAAATCGAAGTACCCGAAGGAAAAACCGCCTACTGGGATCTGCCTTCGCGCTGGGGCATCACCTCAAAACTCAGGGGATCGGGACGTCTGGTCGTGTACATTCCTTATGTCCGTTCCGACCTCAACGGCGATTGGTCTGCCTTTGAAGGCCGCATCGATTTTACGGGCAGAGACATTCGCCTGAACAATGCCGCTGCGCGCAATCTGCCTCTGGCCGAAGTCAACCTGGGCGAAGGCACCTACCTGATGGTGGCCAGCAACGGCAGCGGTGAATCCTCAACGGCACAGACTTTCACTTTGGGCGCACTGAGTGGCAGCGGTGGCATTTCAG
>JAAZGQ010000386.1 GCA_012511135.1 Bacteroidales bacterium
ATGTGATCGGCGTGATCCATGCCATTCTTCTCAATGCCATAAACCTGTGGATTGACATTACCCCGGCTCCGGTCAAAATCGGTAGCATGAACATGAATAACCAAAGGTTTTCCGCTGACATTCTTGGCATGAATACCGGCAGAATAAGTTAGCCAGTCGTGCGAATGGATTATATCGAAATGCTCGGTACGCGCAATTACTCCGGCACAAATGGAATAATTGTTTATTTCTTCCATCAGGTTTTCGGGATAACGTCCCGAAAATTCAATACAACCCAAATCGTTGGTGTAAAGGTATCTGAAATCGGCATAGATGTGGCCCCTCATATTGTAATAATCCTGCGGATTCATGTAGGAGCCAAAACGACTTTCCAGATGTTCCCAGGAAACATCTCTCCAAACTACGGGCGTATTGCAGGCTCCGACTATTTTCAGGAAGCTCTGGTCTTCGTCTCCATGGGGTTTGGGAATAACAAAAACAACATCCATATCGGCCTGCATGGCCATACCTCTGGTCAGTCCGTAGCTGGCCGTTCCCAAACCGCCGAGAATATGTGGAGGGAATTCCCAGCCAAACATAAGTGCTCTCATCCTTTTGTGGTATTAGCTGACATAACTTTGATTATTTGTTTTATCCGAAGTATCTCTGCTACACTCATCGCAAAAGAGACGGCTCCTCTTCCCCTGTAGGGAGGATTTCCGTCGTACAGTTCTGAGATTGTACCTATACCTCTGTCTGTCAGATCGTCTTCAAAACCGTAGATGATTCGTTCAGCAAAATCCAGCCCCCGGATCTTATGAATTTTCAGATAAGCTTCAAGAAAGGGTCCAATCAGCCAGGCCCAGGCTGTTCCCTGATGATAAGCCCAGGTCCTGCGGCTTTCGGAACCTTCAAATATGGGATTGTATCCCAGACTCTTGGGGCTTAGCGTGCGTAAACCCTTAGGAGTGAGTAATTCCTTGGTAACAATGTCCAGTACTTGTTTTTTCTGCATACTGTCCAAAGGAGAATAATCCAGCGAAACAGCAAAAATCTGATTCGGGCGTACACTCCAATCCACAGCCTTTCCATCCACATAATCGTACAAGTAACCGAAATCATTGCGAAAAACCTCAATAAAAGAAACTCCGGACTTCTGTGCAAGTTCTGAATATTTAGCCTGCAATTCCGGCTTGCCGGCCAAAGCAGCCATTTCTGAAGCAAAGCAAAGTGCATTATACCAAAGTGCATTAAATTCAACTAAATAACCGGTTCTTGGCACCAGAGGCTTGCCGTACATGGTAGAATTCATCCAGCTCACCGGTTGCTCTATGCCATTGGTAAAGAGTAAACCATTGTTGTGCAAAATAAGCTTGTCGTGTTTTTGATTAATTATAAAATCCAGGGTATCAAAAATGAGTTTATTGTAAATCCTATTGCATTTTTCTAATCCCTGATCTTTGGCATATTGTTGAACAGCCCATATCATCCACAACAAAATATCAGGCGCATCTATTTCTGTAATGGCACAATCTGCCGCATTGTGCTCCATAAAATTTCGCAGGCCTTTTTCGCCGGTTTTCATTATTGCTTCAAACAAATCCGGATTACCCGCTGCAATTGTACAACCGGGGAGAGCCACAAACAGATCCCTGGCCCTGCATTCAAACCAGGGATAGCCTGCCAGCAGGTAACGTTGTCCGTCGGAATGTTTATTGTAAAACTGATAGGCGGCATTTTTCAGGCTATTGGTAAAACTGCTTCTCGGCGTACGAATCGCCTTTTCTTCATCAAACATTTTGCGCATAGCCTCAGGTTGAATAGCTGAAATGCCTGCCGAAAAATAGATGCTTTCACCTTTTTTGATAGATAATTCAAAACAGCCGGGAACAAAAAGGTCTTCTTTGAAATCATAGCCTCTTTCCTGCTCTTTCAGATATTCAATATTCCTGTACCAATCCGGTGTATACTGAAATTCATTATTAGTGGATAATTGCATGTGCAATTCCGGATATCCGTCGTAAAGACAAAGTTTTATTCCTTTGTCTATAAGTTGAAAATCCTTATTTATGTAATTATTTTCCCTGCAAAGATCATTAATACTGCGAAAAGCCAGAAAAGGCTTCAATCTGAGTTTAGTGGGAGAATGCGCTTCGAGCAAAGTATACTTTATCAGGATGCGGTTCTCGTGTGAAACAAATATTTTTTCGCGTGAAAGAATAACCCCACCCACACGATATATTGTAATAGGATTGGAATCACATTCAAATTCGCGAATATACTTATGTCC
>JAAZGQ010000387.1 GCA_012511135.1 Bacteroidales bacterium
ATGGTTGGGACGTATGGGTGTGGCCTATGTGAAAGAAGCCAATCAATATGTACTGATTATTCAATACAATTCCAGCGTGCTTTTTGCTGTGGCCGATTCTCCTTTGGGACCATTCAAAAAACAACATGCCAAAAACATGAAGAGCTGGATTGGCACGCCCAATACCGGCGACCAAACCGTATTTACCGACGAAGACAGCGGCAAATCCTACCTTGTGTACAGTTACGGCCAGGGACGCAACAAAATCTACCTGTCCGAAATAGGCTTGAAAAATGATACCATTACCTTGTTAGACTTTAAACAGGTATTTCGTGGTGCCGGGCGCGAAGGCAACTGTATGTTCAAGTACCGGGGCAAATATTACCTGGCAGCTTCGCAGTTATACGGATGGGATGGTTCTCTGGCCTACTATCTGGTGGCGGACGACATAATGGGGCCATATCTGCCTGAAAACGATATGCAAGTGATTCCCGGCGTTGAGGATGATTACGCCCATATTTCTCAAACCGGATTTTTTGTTACAGTCCGGGGCAGCAAACAAGAAACGGTTATTTTCTGTGGCGACCGCTGGGCCGATTTTGCCGGGAACGGCCTGGGATACAATCAATGGTGCCCCTTGTCGTTCGATGGCGATCTGCCCTATTTTAACTCTCTCAATTCCTGGAACCTCAATGCAAAAACCGGTGAATGGGAAGTGGCCGACGATAACAACTGGGTGAAAAACGCCAGTTTCGAAGCCGACAGGAAACAAATGCCCAGCCCGGTAAAACCGGTACAAACCAGACTACTGGGATGGGAAACCGAGGTAATTAAAGGAATCGAAATTTCGCTCGACTCGCTTTCGCCAATTCTAAACCATGCAAATACCGAAGAAGAACGTAAAATAGTTATTGGCGAACGAAGCCTGAACATGAGCGACAGAGTAGATTTTGTTCGAAAAGTATCTCAGAAAATCAGTTCCTCTCCTTACGTAATATTCCCAAACGCCATCTATACTCTGACAGCCAAAATTAAAAACAGCGGGGGCTTCAACAAGCTCGAAATGTATGCTGAATCGGGCGGTAAACGTTACGCTGTAAAAGTGAAAGAAGAAAACGAAACATGGACAAGCATAAGCATTGAAAAGCTAAAAGTGAAAAACAATGCGGTTGAAATTGGCTTCTTCGCTGATGGTCAGGCCGGAGCATTTTGTCTGGTCGACGATGTGTCCTTGGTAAAAGCCAAGTAGTGTACATTCTTAAAAGCGCTATCAGTTAACGAAAAAAGAAGCGATGAAACTTGCTGAACTCTATAAAATGAAACTGAAATTCTAAACAGTAGAAAAAACCAAACGCTATGAGAACACTAACAACACTTATTATGTTGCTAAGCTTTACCTGCACTTTTGCACAGGGCTGGAAACCGGAAGTTAAAGAAAATATTCCGCTGGATTCCATACGCTTAAGCGACCCCGCCATACTGGCGGATCAGAAGAGCTCGTGCTATTATATGACCGGCACAGGCGGATTACTGTGGAAGCGCAAAGACCTGGCCAGATGGTCGGGACCTTACGCGGTAAGCCAAACAGATCCGGAATCGTGGATGGGCCCGCGGCCAATGATATGGGCAGCCGAATTGCATCAATACAAAGGCAAATACTATTATTTTGCCACTTTTACCAACCGCAGTGTGGTGATCGAAAACGTAAAAGGGAACGTAATTAACCGGCGAGCCAGCCATATATTGGTGAGCGATAAACCCGATGGGCCTTATGTCCCTATGCAAGATGAAACTTATTTGCCTGCCGACCTGCCTACCCTGGATGGCACCTTTTGGGTTGATACCGATGATAAGCCTTACCTGATTTATTGTGGCGAATGGCTGGTAAACTGGAACGGCACCATGGAAAAAATTGAATTGAAACCCGATTTAAGCGGTAGCCTTGGAAAAAGAAAAATAATGTTCTTTGCCTATGATTCACCATGGAGCAAAGAGAAAGACCAATACGGCCGTATTATACCCAACAAAGTAACCGATGGACCTTATCTGTTCAAAACCCAGACGGGAAAATTAGGGATGATCTGGACAAGCTGGGTGTTCAACGACTACGTTCAGGGGGTAGCCTACTCGGAAAGTGGCACTTTGGATGGCCCCTGGGTACAGGAACAGGAACCCATCACTCCGCCCAATTTCGGACATGGTATGTTGTTCCGCAGCTTAGAGGGAAAACTGCTCATGTCGGTACACAGTCATAAAGACGTAAATGGCCACTATGTGCGAATACCTCATCTGTTCGAGGTCGATGATTCGGGCGATAAGATAGTCGTGAAAGCTGAATATCATCCATAAGCCAATTCTTTTACAATTGAAATAAAAATCTTCTGACATGCTAATCAACCTCATCAAAAAATGTTTTCTGCTCAGCCTGATTGCAGGCTTCCCGTTAACAACAATCGCCCGGAACCAAACACGGGCAAGGGATTCAAAAGGATATCCGGCACACGATCCTGTCATGATAAAGCAAGACCACGGAAGTTCCAAATTAATTGTAAAGGAAGGAACACACATCAAGACATATAAAACAAAGTATGAAAGCAAGACTGGGTATTTTTTGTCTGGCAGCGCTTGTTGCGTTGTTCACTGCCTGTAAGGGTAAAGAGGAGAGTCCCGATTTTAGGGAAGCCATGCAAACAGGTTTACAGCAAATCCTTGATTCTGCTATGCTGGCCTATAAAAGCGAAGTTCCGGATTTTCCCGGCGGCATTGCAATGAAAGTCATTCATCAGGGAAATTCGTTTTTCGTTTCGTCGGGCATGGGGGAGGCTGTTACAGGAAAAATCCATTTCAGGGCCGCCAGCATTACAAAAACCTTTACAGCAACGGCAATATTGTTGTTGCATCAACAGGGGAAACTGAATGTCAATGATCTGATTACGGATACTATTCCCGGAACAACAGAGCCCTATATTCCTGCTGATCCGGATTACGATATTCCCTATAAGGAGTCAATCAAAATTCTGGATTTATTGAAGCATCGGGCAGGGGTATACGACCTGGTAAACGATCCTGTTCCGGACAGCATTTCCGCGCCGGTGCCTTACAAGGGTTATAATTATGTTGATTACCAAACAGCCATTGACTCTTTGCACACTTTTAGTTTTGATGAACTGATTCAGGTTTTGTCCGAGACCGGGCTTTCGTATTTTGAACCTGGTAGAGCTTATCATTATTCGAACACAGGCTATTCGATTCTTGGAAAAATTATTGAGAGGGTTGCCAACAAAAGTTACCAAAACTATTTGATGGAAAATGTGGTATTGCCTATGGGCATGACCAACAGTAGTTTCCCTGTGCTTGGTAATGATCTGGAGCTGCCCGGTCCCTATGCTCCCGGTTGGGTGATGTACGGCAACGAGGTCTATGATTTTAGCTTAAGTAATGTTTCTGCTACTGTGGCCGAAGGGAATTTAATCAGCTGTCCGGATGATCTGTCTTTGTTTTTATCTGAGCTTTTTGCCGGACAGGGGGTGCTGAATTATCATACGGTGTATTCGCTGATGATGCATTATCTTCCTTTGAGTGAAGATCTTGCTGATGGTTATGCTTGTGGACTCAGGTATATGAATATGTTGGGTTACGGGCATACCGGTGCGATTGCGGGCTATCTTTCCATTATGGTTTGTGATCCGGAAATGGATTTCACTGTGGTGGCTTTTACCAATGCCTGGAATTTTAATCAGGGTGTACCGGGCTTAGAGCAGCAAGTCAGCCAACTTTTAAAAAACACCTGCTATGAGGCCAAGGCTTTGATGAGAAATAGCGCTGACTAAATTTTAAGATAATTGTAGGAAGATATGTACGCACAGAATAATTTAAAATCCTATAGTAAACGCGAAGAAAAGGCGAATTATCTGACGCACGCTTTTGGGCTGCTGATGGCGGTTGCTGCCACGGTCTTGTTGTTGCATAAAGCCCTTAAAGCCGGCAACGACCGGGCTGTACTGGCCTTCTCCATCTATGGTTTCGGTATGTTGGCATGTATGCTCGCCTCCATGCTTTACCACTATGTTCAGCATCCAAAGACAAAAAGCTTTTTACGTCATTTTGATCACGGGAGCATCTATGTTTTGATAGCGGCCAGTTTTTCTCCCGTCACCTTGATATTATTGCGAAACGAAGGTATTTGGGGATGGGGGCTTTTTGCCTTGGTCTGGTTTTTTGCCTTGATAGGTATTGCGTTGAGTTTTGGTGAAATAAAGAAAAACAGCAATCTTAAAACTTTTTCCTATGTGCTTATGGGTTTAACTGTATTCATCGCCATCAAGCCTATCGTTAATGTTACTTTGCTAAATGATTGTGTGGCTGTTTTGTATTGGATAGGAGCCGGCGGGGTATTTTACATCATAGGTTCAGTTTTTTATGCTTTAGCCAAACGGGAGTTTATACATACAATATTTCACGTATTTGTACTACTCGGCATGGCCAGTCATATCATAGCCGCTTTTCTAATTCCTTTGTCCTGAGTTTAAACCTTCTAATACCAATAAAATGAACAATAACAATAGTACGGGTACAAACCATAGTAACAGTGCAAGTACATACGAGAGCAATCCTGCAAGTGCAAACAATAGCATTAGAACAAGCATTAGCAAAAGCATCCGGTGCACAGCAGTCGTCCTGTTGCTGGCGGTCGCTTTGAGTGTACAGGGACAAACAAGCCGGAAAGAAAGAGCGCAAAGTGTTCGCTTTGTAAGCTTTCCCGATTTTTTCAATTTTG
>JAAZGQ010000041.1 GCA_012511135.1 Bacteroidales bacterium
AGCAGCAGACAGCTGGCGTGCTGAACTCAGTCTTGAGGGACAGATGACAGCCTGGACCCTGGCCGGCTTTGAACAAACAGGTTTGCTGCAAAGCGGAGGCCGTTTTGTACCCACTCTTAAAGGGAATCTGAGTTTTAATCCTCAGAGCTCTTTTCAAATGGAAGCTTCCCTGCATATGTACGGGAATCTTGATTTCAGCAAATTCAACTATCAGGGAGCTACCGGCAGGATCAATGCATACCGGCTCTGGCTTGCTTACCGCCGGGAACAATTTGAGATGAGGGCGGGCTTACAAAAAATCAACTTCGGGCAGGCCAAAATGTTCCGCCCGCTGATGTGGTTTGATGCCATGGATATCCGTGACCCCCTGCAACTAACCGAGGGGGTGTACGGATTGTTGGGAAGATATTACTTCGAAAACAACAGCAATATTTGGCTTTGGTGTCTTCTGGGCAATCAACAAGCCAAAGGCTGGGAAATAGCCGGATCAGAAAGATGGATCCCCGAATGGGGTGGCCGCCTGGAACTGCCTGCCGGCAGCGGTGAAATTGCCCTGAGCAGCCATTACAGATCTCTTCGTAAAGAAATCAGTCTTAGCGGAACAGATTATCCCGGCGAATTTCGCTGGGGCCTGGACGGCAAATGGGATTTGGGCCCCGGCCTTTGGTTCGAAGCCAGCTCCTGTATCAGTTCAGGCAAGACGCTGTTGATTCCGCGATTTCAGGATATGCTTAACCTGGGAATGGATTATACCTTTCCCTTGGGTAACGGCCTGGGATTTACGCTGGAATATTTGTATTACCACAGCGGAAGCAAGTTTCTGCTGGATGACATCAAGCTTCATTTGCTGGGAAGTATGTTGAATTATGCCCCCTCTATTCTGGACAATCTGAGTGCCATGGTGTTTTATCTGCCGGCCGCAGACAAGTTGTTTAATTACCTAAGTTGGGGAAGAGTGTACGATAACTGGAGTTTTTATTTAATCGCTTACCTGAATCCCACCGACATACAGATGCCCGGGCCGGGCAGTAGCTCAGAGTCGTCCGGACTTTATTTGGGTAAGGGCTTACAGGTAATGGCCAGTTATTATTTTTAAACCGAACAATCTTTTATTTAAACGCCATATGATAGTAGAAGTTAAGCATTTGACAAAAAAATTCCCGGTGGGTAAGGCTTATTTTACTGCACTGAAAGACCTGAATCTCAGCTTTGCCGAAGCTGAATTCACCGGCTTGGTAGGTCCCAGCGGTTCGGGCAAAACCACTTTGCTCAACATTATTGGTTCGCTGGATGTGCCCAGCGAAGGGGAAGTTATTGTACTGGGCAAATCCGTAGGCCGTCTCAGTCCGCCCGAAGCTGCCCTGCTGCGCAAACAGGAACTGGGTTTTATTTTTCAGAATTACAACCTGCTGCCTGTTTACACCGTGTTCGAAAATGTGGAATTTCCGCTTTTATTACTGGATATGCCGGCCCGTGAGCGCAAAAAAAGAGTACTGGAAAGCCTTAGCTGGCTGGGGTTGAGCGACAAAGTAAACTCACGTCCCGCACAGCTTTCGGGAGGCGAATGTCAGCGGGTAGCCATAGCCAGAGCCATGGTGAAGCGCCCGCGCCTGGTACTGGCCGACGAACCTACCGCCAACCTGGATTCTGTCAATTCGCACAACATACTTCAGGCTATGCTTAAGCTCAACCAGGAGCTGAAAACCAGTTTTATTTTTGCTACTCACGACGAAAAAGTGATAGGCTACCTGAAACGGATCATTCAGCTCGAAGACGGGCGCGTGGCCGAAGACCGCCTGGTTTAAATAAATAACTGCTGTTTACATCAATTACACTATTATGAAATTGTTTAAAACTGCTTTAAAAAGCCTGCTTGGAAATGGCCTCAAAACCTGGCTGACGGTGTTTGTGCTGTCTGTTTCCTTTGTGCTTATCATTTTTATGCAAGGCTTGCTCGAAGGCTGGAGCCGACAGGCGGTGATCGATGCCGTTGCCTGGGAAATAGCCGGAGGCCAGTATTGGAGCGAGGCTTACGATCCTTACGATCCCTTCTCGCTGGATTCCTGCGCCCGGGACATTCCGGATCAATTAATGCCGGCTGCTGAATCGGGCCTGCTCGAAGCCGTGCTGATCAGCCAGGGAACTATCTATCCACAGGGACGTATGCAGGGAGTAATACTCAAAGGCATCGATCCGGAACAGCAAATTGTAAAACTACCCACTCGGCTTCTGGCCGGCGAAGGCCCGGAAATCCCCGTAATCATAGGAGCGCACATGGCCAAACAAGCCCACCTGAAAGAAAATGACCTGGTGACCTTGCGCTGGAGAGATGCCAACGGCACTTTCGAAGCCGCCGACCTTAGAATAGCCGGAATTTTCGTTACTACTGTACCAACCATTGACAACGGACAGATCTGGCTTGCTCTTGATAAACTGCAAAGTATGATGCTCAGAGAAAACCAGGCAAGTATACTAATTGCTTCACCCGATTACGAAGCCCAACAACTGGAGGGCTGGCTTTTTAAGGATGTGGAAGAACTGAGCAGCAATACTATTGCTATGGTCAAAGCCAAATCGATGGGCATGGCTATTTTTTATCTTATCTTTTTGCTGCTTGCTCTGCTGGCCATATTTGATACCCAGACTCTGGCAATCTTCAGACGTCAACGCGAAATCGGAACTCTGGTGGCCCTGGGAATGACCCGAAAACAAGTACAATGGCTTTTCACGCTCGAAGGCAGCCTGAACGCACTGCTGGCCATAGCTCTGGGCTGCCTCTATGGTATACCCTTATTTATTTACCTCAGCACGAATGGACTTAGCTTCCCTATAGACGTCAGTGAATTTGGCTTACCGGTGTCAGACGTGATGTATCCCTATTACAGCCTGAAGCTCATTGTGGGTACCATCGTGTTTATTTTGCTGAGTACTGCCCTGGTGAGCTATCTCCCTGCCCGGCAAATCGCCCGGATGAATCCCACCGAAGCCATACGGGGGAAAATGCATTGACTAAATATTTATAGCCATGATCAGATTTTTATTAAAAGGCATATTAAGAGACCGCAGCCGCAGCTTGCTGCCCATTATCGTTGTCAGCCTGGGAGTTATGATAACGGTTTTTCTTCAGGCCTATATGGACGGAGTTTTGGGAGACAGTATTGAATGGACGGCGCAATTTACAACCGGACATGTAAAAGTTATGACCCGGGCTTATCAGGAAAATATGTCCCAAACCCCCAACGACTACGCCCTGACAGACGTGGACATCCTTCAGCCGCAGCTCGAAAAGGATTACCCCGGATTAAGCTGGGCTCCCCGTATCCAGTTTGGCGGCTTACTGGATGTTCCCGACGAAAACGGATTGACCAGAGCTCAGGGCAATGTAAAAGGTATGGGCCTGGAGTTGCTGAATTCATCGGAAGAAATTGAACGCATGCACTTAAACGACTACCTCAGCAGCGGTGACTTTCCTAAACAAGCCGGAGAAGTACTGCTTAGCCGGGAATTGTTCAATCAGATGGGACTTACACTCGGAGACGAAGTCACCCTGATTTCAAGCGGCATGTGGGGCGACATGGCCATGTACAATTTCAAGGTCTGCGGAACCCTTCAATTCGGAATCAACAGCCTGGACCGTGGTTTTATGATAGCCGACATAGAAGATCTTCGCCTGGCACTGAATATGGAAAACTCTGCCAGCGAAATACTTGGTTTTTTAAAGGAAGGCTATTATATAAACAAAGAAGCTCAAAACTTATCCGGGAGTTTCAATCAAAAACAGACCAAGACTCAGGATAAATTTTCGCTCCTGATGCTCCCTTTGAGCGATATGAACGGCATGCAGTTTTTCGTGGCCTATGCTCAGCAAATGCAATACCTGATCGTTTTGGTTTTTGTAATGGCCATGTCTCTGGTATTGTGGAATGCCGGCTTATTGGGCGGCCTAAGGCGTTACGGAGAATTTGGTCTGCGTCTGGCCATAGGCGAAAACAAACACGAACTTTATCGTTCACTGATGGGCGAAGCGGTGATGATCGGACTGTTGGGATCGATTATCGGGGTGGCCTTCGGACTACTGTTTTCGTGGCTTATGCAAAAGTATGGCCTGGACATAGGTGATATGTTGAAAGATTCCACTATTATGATGCCTACGGTTATGCGCGCCAGAATTACGAGCACTACTTACTATATCGGTTTTCTGCCCGGTATTCTGTCCACCCTGATCGGAGCCATGTTGTCCGGTATAGGTATCTACAAAAGACAAACTGCCAGCTTATTCAAGGAGCTGGAAAATTAAAATCAATTTCTACCACAATTAAATGCGCTTATATATGAAACAATACATAACAAGCTTGTTCATCCTGCCGCTTAGCCTTAGCATCCTGGCGGAAGACTATCCCCCTGGCAAAACCATACTCGACCGGGTAGACCAAAACATGAACGCCAGAACTCGCATCGTGCAATCAACTATGGAAATTCAAGGCAACAGAGGCAGCAGAACCCTGGAGGTTAAAACCTGGAGCGAAGGCGACAACAAGGCCTTCAGTGAATACCTGGCTCCCGCCCGTGAAAAAGGCAGCAAAATGCTTAAGCTCGATAATCAGTTGTGGATATATTCTCCCTCTACCGACCGCATCATACAGATTTCGGGACATATGCTGCGCCAGTCGGTTATGGGCAGCGATCTTTCCTACGAAGATATGATGGATGATGCTGCCCTGTTGGAGCGTTATCAGGCAGAAGTTACGGGAGAAGAAGAAATCCGGGGGCGCCCATGCTGGATACTTGAATTGACAGCCATCGTTCCCGAAGTAAATTATTACAAACAAGTTCTCAGTATAGACCGGGAACGCTACGTCCCCCTCAAAGCCGATTATTATTCCAAAAGCGGGAAACTGCTCAAACGAATCAGTTTCGATAAGGTTGAACAAATCCAGGGACGCTGGTATCCCAAAACTATGCTGTACAAAGATATGCTCAAAGAAGGTAATGGCACTTTGATGAACATTGTCTCTTTGGAACTGGACGTAAACATTCCGGCAACTGTCTTCAATAAAGCAAGTTTAAAATAATTTAAGTAAAGCAATCAGACTTGGTCATAAGAATTAATTTAGTATAAAATATGTATCCTGCAATCAAAGGATGCTATGAATTGAGTAAATTTGCATACTAAAAATTCAGATACACTCATGACCAGGACAATTAAGAGTATCAGCCTTATACTCACAGCCTTGCTTATTCTTGGATTGATTTTTCTTCCGGGTATCAAGCGATTAACCGGGCTGGGTTCA
>JAAZGQ010000388.1 GCA_012511135.1 Bacteroidales bacterium
GCCTGTACCCAGAGGTTTTCGGGAAAATATTCCCGAATGCCCCTGCGCAGCATATTGTTGAGCTCATAGAGGCTTTTGGGTTGAGGCCCGCCTGTCTTGGTTTGCCTAAAGTCAGAAAAAAAATCTTTTGACATAAGCCCTTGTTTCTGTAATCAACTATTCTGTTTAGGAGCAAGAGCTATAAGTTGTTTATTATATCCTTTTCGAGTTCCTTGAGCGAATCGCCCGAAAGATAGCGCTTAACAATGTTGCCCTTTTTGTCTATCAGGAATTTATTAAAATTCCACTTGATGGCAGTCCCGCCTGTCTGCTCTTTCAGGTATTTGTACAATGGATGTGCTTCATCGCCGTTTACCTCTATTTTGGCCAATACAGGGAAAGTCACTCCGTAATTGAGGCGGCAAAATTCCTGAATTTCCGCATTAGTGCCCGGCTCCTGATTCATAAATTGATTACTGGGAAAGCCCAGAATCAGAAAGCCCTGGCTCTTGTATTTTTTATACATTTCTTCCAGGGGTTCGTATTGTTTTGTATAGCCGCATTTGCTGGCCACATTCACAATGAGCAGGGTCTTGTTTTTGTATTCCGCCATAGAAACGGACTTTCCCTGACTGTCTTCTACTGTAAAATCATAGATGCCCGGCTTGTTTTCACCCGGAACATTTTCCTGGGAGTAAACAAGTGCTAGCCCCCCAATTAACAGGCTTATGGTAAAAAGTATTGTTCTCATTCTGTTGATCTTTTAAAATTAGACAAATATAGTAAAAAAAAGAGCTCATTATTTGCAGGATAAAGAGTCATTCGATATTTTTGCGCATCTAATGCAGGAGTCTAATGAAATCCTACCGTAAGGAGCTCAGCTTCCAAACCGATACCCGAAGAGCATACATTAACATCACTCCCCAAATTGAGAGTTGTTTAAGAGAATCCGGCATACAGGAAGGGCTCTTGCTCTGCAACGCCATGCATATCACCGCCAGTGTCTTTATCAACGACGACGAAGCAGGACTGCATGCCGACTTTGAACAATGGCTCGAGAAACTGGCTCCCGAAAAACCCCACAGTCAATACCGCCACAACGGCTACGAAGACAATGCAGATGCCCACATGAAACGTCAGCTAATGGGCCGGGAAGTAGTAGTGGCTATCAGCGGGGGCAAACTGGATTTCGGCCCCTGGGAACAAATCTTTTACGGTGAATTCGACGGTAAAAGACGCAAACGTGTATTGGTTAAGATAATAGGAGAATAAATCATATCATTTGTTAGTTTTCTAATTCCTTCATCAAAGAAGGATACAATATTCAATTTCAACCTTCTAAAATTTATTTTATGAAAAGATCTTTGTTTTCGGTATTATTGCTCACAGTAACAATATTGGCAGCTAATGCACTGAAGCCCAAACTACAAAGCATTGAGGACCTGGATTTTCCAAAATCCCAGGTCAGGTTCTCGTCAAATGTGGACAGAAACCTGCCCGCTTCTGAGAAAACGGCTCCCATGCAATTAAAGAAACCTGCTGGTTCATCCGGCTTAAGTTTCAGTCCGGCTCTGTCAATAAATCCTCAATATGCCGATGAATATACAGAGCGTTTGGACAGCGCAATAACCATCTATGCCGACGAAGATTTAGATCAAAAATACGAATACGGCTACAACGAACAGAACCGGGAAATTTTTTATATTTCCTATTCCGGCCGAGACAGCAGTAGCAATGCCTGGATTCCTGAATACAAAACCACCACGGAATACGGTACAAACCAGTCGGGTTACGACACCGAGATCTCTGTCGAGTACAACTGGAACGAAACCAACAAACAATGGGATTCGGTCTATAAAACTGCTTACGAGCTCTATGCCAACTCTTATAATATCAAATCAGTCCTGGAACAAGAATGGATAGATTCCCTTGAGGCCTGGAAAAACGTTTACAAAGCGCAAAGCGATAGGGATGATTCACAACATTATTACGCATGGGAAGAATATCAATGGGTTGACAGTTCCGCCACCTGGGAAGGCATGTACAAATACGAAAGAATCTCCAGCGAAGACGACAGCCACATCGTGTCAAACACGAATTATTTCTTTGACACAGAAGCCGGAGAATGGACCATGAAGTACGTTGAATATTTTGATAACCAGGGCCAAATTACATCTTTCGAAGAGTATCATCTTGATATTGCCAACGATACCTGGATCGGAGATTCTAAATACGATCTGGCCTACGAGGGTAACATCACCATTCGCACGGATTATGTACGCAACAACCAGGAATGGGAAGCTGTTGAGAGATCGGAATCTGCCTACGATGAATACGGCAATCAAATCCACAATGCCACCTACCTGTGGAATAATGACTTGTCGAGTTGGGTTGGACAATTTAAAGCGGAATTTGGCTTTAACGAAAACGGGGATACTACTTAAACTATTCAATACAGCTGGGATACAGACAAAGCTGACTGGTTGCCCGAAACAAAAAACGAATATCAGTACGACGGAATGGGAATGCTCGAATGGACTGGCAATTCAATATGGTCAGAATCGGATTATTGGCAGGAAATTTACTCGCTCTCTTATTTCTATGGCTCCAACGAACTGGGGGAAACAGAAATCGTGGGATGGATAGAATATTCCTGGGACGAATATGGCAATGAAAACTACATGGAGCAATGGTACAAAGGCGAGCCTGGAGCCGACTGGATTCCCGTTTATACCTGGAAAAGAACCAGTATCTACAACGAAAATCACCAACTTTTAGAAAGAAATCAATACGGCTGGAACGCTGAACAACAAGCTATGGTTAGCACATGGCATTTGGTGTATACTTACACCGAAATGAACAACATAGCAACTATTGTTAGTTACTTGTGGAACGGAACGGA
>JAAZGQ010000389.1 GCA_012511135.1 Bacteroidales bacterium
CCTATCAGAACCTGAACGCCGGTCAAAACTACACGGTTTCATCCGATTTCTGGTACCACAACGCGGCCTATTTAAGGCTTAAGACCTTGCAGGTAGGGTATGATTTTAAGGACTTTTTGAAAAACAGCAAGTCAATTTCATCCTTGAAAGTATCCTTAACCGGAACGAACGTACTTACGTTCTCCAAAGTAAACAAGTTTTATGACCCGGAAATTTCTGCCGAAACAGGATTTGCTTATCCTACCCAGAAGTCTTATTCTGTTGTAGTAAATGTTACATTCTAAAAACATAGGAATTATGAAACTAAAAAATATTTTACAAATTGTTTTTATAACGTCTGTCTTGCTTCTTGGGTCTTGCCAGGATGCTTTGGACACAAAACCGCTGGATAAGTTCTCCGGGGATCTGGTATGGGCTGATGCCGTCACGGCACGCTCATTCGTAAACGATGCATACGCCATCAACAACAGGTTGATTCAGGATGATGAGTGGTCTGACAACATGGTCCTTAACCCGTCGCAGGGCGCTGCCAGCAACATGGTACAGGAAAACATCACCAACGAAACAGGTTTTGGCTGGAACATATTTGAAGACATAAGAAAGTGCAACATGATCATTGAACGGGTAACCAACTCCTCTTACCTCGAAAGCGATAAAAACGTCATGTTGGGGGAAGCCTATTTTCTTCGCGCCGTAACAAACTTTACCGCAGCACGTAAATTCGGCAAGATAATGATTGTTGATCGAGTGCTTACCCCGGAGGACGATTTGAATCTGTCACGCACAGCAACCATTAAAGAGACGTACGACTTCATTTTGAAAGATCTCGACCAGGCTGCTGACCTGCTTCCCGCCAACGTGTCAAAAGGGAGGGTGAGCAAAGGAGCTGCCTATGCATTAAAAGCGGAAGCCTGTTTGCAGGGCGCTGCTTATCTTGAGAACAGTTCGGACAAAGCGGGATACTATCAACAAGGCAAAAAAGCCAGCGAGGACCTGTTCGCTTTGGGTGTATATACGTTGGACAACGATTACAAAGCCATGTTCAACACTTACTCGGGCGGCATGAACTCTCCGGAAATCATTTTGGCGTCCTACAGGCTTGAAACCAACACCCAAATGATGAATACCTGGATGCAGAATCTGACTCCAAACATGGGCGGAGACAAGGCAAAAGAAGGTGTTTTGGAAAAATGGCCGCTGGATAAACCGCTTGAAGGCTGGTTAGAGAAGACACCGTCTCAGGAAGCGACCGATGCCTATCTGGTGATCGATTCGGACGGAGTGGCAAAGCATTGGAGTGAAACATCCTACTACCAATCGTATGAACCCGGGAAAAGCAGTGTTTTTGATGTGTTGTACACCAACCGGGACAACAGGTTCCACGCAAGCATTGTGTGTGACAGCACCATGTACTATACTTCGCTCGTCACAACAAGATTGGGAGGAAATGTAAACTATGCTTCCAACGTACAGCAAGACCGTCACATGACCAAAAGCGGCTACCTGTTCCGGAAAAATATTTATGAGGATAAATGGCTCTATTACAATGTTCCGACCAACTACCATTATGTGATGCTGAGGTTAGGCCGGTCATACCTCAACTACGCCGAGCTGCTGCTCAGGATGAATGGCGAAAGTTCTAAGGCGACCGCAATCGACTACATAAACAAGACCCGGACGACTCACGGAGGATTACCTGCCCTCAGCTCCAGCACATCGCTGGCTGACACGTGGAAGTATTATAAAATCGAACGTCGTGCGGACCTGCTCCAGGAAAACGATCGATACTGGTCGCTCCTGCGCTGGGGTAAAGAAGAAAAACTCGATGTTATCCCCGAATTGGATTCAACGCCAAAAGCTATTTCCATCGCTGAAGACGGAAAGAGTTTTGAAATTATTACTGTGCCTGTTGTGGCAGGAGCAAACGCACGTCGTTTTACATCGAAAAGATATTTGCTTCCCGTACCCAGAAGTGAAACGGTGGAGAATTCAAACTTAACTCAAAATCCCGGTTGGGAATAAAGAACTTACATAAAGCAAAAAAAATGAAAGCATATAGATTTTTATTCTTATTAATACTCTTCCCTTTCTTCACCTCGTGCCTGACGACAGGGCTGGAAGAGTTACCCGTATACAAAG
>JAAZGQ010000390.1 GCA_012511135.1 Bacteroidales bacterium
AATGAAAACAACGCCTACAACCGGAACCTGAATTACAATAACAAAGACTTGAACAGAAACAACAACAACAAGGAAAATGGATTTTCTGTTCGGTTGGTAAGGGACTTAAAGGAAAACACACCCATGCAGCAATAAAAGCTGCATGGGTTTTATTCAAGCATTTATGCATCAACCAAATTTGTTTTCATCAATCAATAAAGACAAAATAACAATTGATTTGTTTCAGGCATACTTCGATGCCCGTAAAAACAAACGCAATACCATTAATGCCCTTGCATTTGAAAAGCATTACGAGGCAAATTTGTTTGCCTTATGCGACGAAATTACAGAATTTCGCTATAAGCCCAAACCAAGTATTTGCTTTGTAGTCGTCCCTGCACAACCACATAAATATTTAAATATCAGCAAAATAAACCATAAAAACTCTTTGAATATTTGCAGAAAAGCCGTATCTTGAAGCCAGAAACCTGCAAACTGTTACAACTATGTTAGGCAAGACTCCAAAATATCATCAAGTAAATGTGTTCCAAACTCCGTTGAGAAACTTCATCAATATAGAGCATGAATTGGTTAAACTGGCTGAAACCATCAACTGGGATGCTGTAGAAGTAGAGTTCAAGGCTTATTTTGCAGAGCTGGGTCGTCCGGGCGTTCCCATTCGCAAGATGGTTGGCCTGATGCTTCTCAAGAGCCTTTACAACCTGAGTGACGAGAACACAGTGGCCAGATGGGTTGAGAATCCCTACTACCAATACTTCACGGGCGAGTTTGTTTTTCAGACCACGCCGCCGATAGATCCTGCCGATTTCTCGAAGTTCCGCCGCCGCATAGGTGAGCAGGGCGCTGAGAAGTTATTGAAGCTGTCCATTCAGTTAAATGCTGTTACCAGAATTCAAAAATACAGTAATTTCAGGAATGTTAATACAGTGAAATCGGGAACAATAATACAGTAAAAATGGGAACAATACTACAGTGATAAGTCGTTTTATTATTAACCGGTTTACTTTGTGGTCTAAAAAATCAGACTGCCATGAAAACCAAAGAAATCCATCTTATCACTATGTATCACGAGATTCATCGATTACGTCATGTTGAACATTTATCCATTCAACGCATTGCCGATCATTTATCCATGAACTTCAGGACCGTAAAATCCCTGTTGGATATGTCGGAAGAAGAATTTGGTAGTTATCTGGAGACCAAAGGTCATAGACCTTTTATACTGGATACCTACCGCGAGTTTATTGTAAGCTATTTAAAAAGGTATGAGGATATTCCAACCTCTGTCATCCACGACCGCCTGAAAGAGCATTTTTCATCCTTTCCCCATCTGGATCCCAAAACTGTTTACAACTATGTAATACGCCTGCGCAACGAACTAAACATACCCTATGTCAGTAGTTGTGATCGTCAATACTCCCCGGTGCCGGATTTGCCTCCGGGAGTACAAGCTCAGGTTGATTTTGGAGAGAAGAAGCTGCGAAAGAGTACGGGCGAATGGATTAAGGTTTACTTTTTTATTATGTTGCTGTGTTATAGCCGGCAAAAGTTTGTGTACTTTCGTACAAATCCTTTTGATTCACTGTCTGCTGCCTATGCGCACGAGATGGCTTTTGAATTTTTCAAAGGTATCCCGCGTGAGATTCTCTACGATCAGGACAGTGTCTTTCTTCATCGTGAGAATCTGGGCGATTACCAGATGACGGAGGTCTTTTCCCGTTATCAGGGAAGTCGTCCTTTTCAGGCCGTATTTTGCCGTCCGGCAGACCCTGAGAGCAAAGGAAAAGTGGAAAACACGGTCAAATATGTAAAACGAAACTTTTTGTTTCAACGCACCTATATTGACCTTACTATCCTCAACGAACAGGTCCTTTGCTGGTTAAACCGTACCGGGAACGCCATGGTGCACAATACTACACGCAAGATTCCTCTGCAGCAATGGGTTTACGAGCAGCCACACTTACAAACATGGACCCCTTTGTTTAATCTGTCAAGACCTCAAGGCTACAAGGTTCTTAAGACCAATGTGGTCAAATACAGGGGTAACAGCTACTCATTGCCTTTTGCCACCTATAAGAACGATGAGAGCAAGGTTTTTCTCAAAGAAGAAAATAGCCGTTTAATTATCAAAGACGAGCAAGGCAAGGTGCTTGCGACACATCAGATTCCATCCGGAGTGGGAAACAATGTTATCAATACCCATCATCGAAGAGATACTTCGGTAAGACTTCAGGAATTACGCCACAGCGTGAAAGAATTTTTTCTGCACAGCTCTGATATTGTCGTTTTTGTGGACTCTGTCGACAGGCTTTATCCACGTTATGTTCGTGATCAACTGACCGCCTTGCTTAGCAGTGCACAAAAAGCCGGCCGTCCTGACTCAGAGATAGCCCTGGAGTTCTGTGTTCGAAACAAGCTTTTCAGTGCCAACGATTTTCGGGCAATAGCCGAGCATCAGGCCACACAAAAGACTATACCTGTCAAGGGAACTATGATAAGGCCGCTGGGCGATGCCAAAACCCAGCTTATTGTCAATATGGAACCTGATAAATCTGATATCAATCAGTACGAATCCATTTTTCACTCCATAAAGCCTGTTCGTCATGAGCCAGTACATACCATTAATTAAACAACGTGCCGCCAGACTTCGCCTTTCAAGTATCAGTGTTCATCTGAGCTCTTTATTGACAGAAGCCCAAGGCAAATCTCCCAGTTATGATGAGTTCCTCTATAATCTACTCTCCTACGAGGTTAAAGGGAGGGAAGAAAAACGACTGGCACTTCAACTAAAATTTGCCAGATTGCCATTGAATCACGAATTGGATAAGTATGATTTCGGTGTCGAGTCTGCATTACCACAGACACAACTCCGACAACTCAGGGAGCTGAACTGGTTGGACCAATGCTATAACATTATGCTTAGCGGACCGGCCGGAACAGGTAAAACTTATCTGGCAGCAGGACTGGGCAAAGATGCCATAAAAAAAGGGTACAGAGCTTATTTTAGAAACATCAGCGATATTCTGGCCACTTTAAGACTTAAAGATCTAACGCCCAGTGCAGCCAGGGAATACAAGAGGCTTTGTGATGCACAACTCATTATCATCGACGATGTGATGACCATCTCGCTCAACAGGGAGGACGGGAATCGATTCTTTGTTTTTATCAATCAGGTCTTTGAAACCACTTCCTTTATTATCACCACCAATAAATCGCCTGCGGAATGGGCTAAATCGCTCGATGATGAAACTTTGGCAACAGCCATATTGGACAGACTGCTCTACAAGTGTCAGTTAATTCATTTTCATGGACCCAGCTATAGAATGGAAAACAGACAAACCATTTTTTAAATAATGACCGAAAAAAGAAAAAAAGTTACTATTTTTGAACAGAAATTACTGCAGTATTGTTCCCGAACATACTGTAACTCTTGTTCCCAAATTTACTGTAACTCATTTTCCCGAAATCACTGCACTTCTGGTTCCTGTTTACACCAGGTAATAGACAAAGCGTTGGTAACTGAAAAGGTAATTGATGTTTTCGATGCTGCAGGGTTAAAGAAACCGGATATCTCAATCCTTTCAGAAGAGTTCCTGTTAGAACTCAAAGGAATGGAGCACAAAAATGTCGCCCTAGAGGTCTTGAAGAAATTACTCAACGATGAAATCAAAGCAAGAGCAAAAAAGAACCTTGTTAAAAGCAAATCCCTAATGGAAATGTTGGAGAATGCCATTAAGAATTATCACAATAAAATCCTTACAGCAGCCGAAGTCATCGAAGAACTGATAAACCTGAGCAAAGACATTGTTGAAATGGACAGTGAAGCCAAAGCGATGGGCCTGACAGACTTCGAGTATGCCTTTTACACAGCCGTTG
>JAAZGQ010000042.1 GCA_012511135.1 Bacteroidales bacterium
GCGTACCCGACCTGACCTGGATGAAAGTGGAAACGACCGTGAACGAAGTAGACCGGGCCAAAATAAACATGGGACAGGAGGTGGTGGTACGACTCGATGCCTTGCCCGATGTTGCCTTCAAAGCTAAAGTCTCCTTTATCAGTGTGCTGTGTCGTCATTACGACAACGACGATCCGAGAAAGGTCTTTGATGTAGAAGTTAAGTTGTTGGAATCCGACGAAAGGCTTAAACCAGGAATGACAGTCAGTTGTGAATTTATTGCCAGCGATCTGGACGACGTATTGTATGTGCCCAACAGCTGTTTACTCAAAGAAGGTGGCCGTTACTGGGTGTTTATGCCCAAAGCGACCGGTTATGACAAGCTGGCCGTAGAGTTTCATACACGTAACAATACGCATTCAGTCATCAGTGGCAATATTGCTGAGGGCCAGGAAGTGATTCCTGTGGCCAGAATTTTGGATCAAGAATAAAATATTATGCAATTCGAAGAAATAGTGCGTGTGGCTCTGCACGCCTTGATGGATCATAAGTTCCGTTCATTCCTGACAATGTTGGGTATCATTTTTGGTGTGGCATCAGTGATAGCAATGCTTTCTATTGGTGAAGGTGCCAAAAGGGAAGCCATTGCCAAGTATCAGGATCTGGGAGTAAGCAACATTATTGTACGTGAAAAAAAATTATCCAATGCCGAACTCGAAGAAGTCCGGGCCAGATTTTCTCCCGGTTTGTCCATCAACGACGCCAAAGTGATCAAAGAAATTGTCCCAGAGGTAACGCAGGTAGCCCCCCAGGCCGAAAAAGAAGCCGAAGTTAAAATGGGCGATATGTCTGCCAAATCAACCGTGATAGGCATTACTCCGGCCTTTGTGGAAATATTGAATTACGAAACCGAAGACGGAATCTTTATTTCCGAAGACCATTACAACAACAGCCTGAAAGTCTGTGTGCTGGGAGCCGGCCTGGTTAAATCTTTTTTTCCCAATCAAAGTGCTTTGGGCAAAATGGTCAAAGTCGACGATCAATGGCTCGAAGTGGTAGGTGTAATGAAATCCAAAACTGTTTTTACCGAAACGGTAGGAGAACTGGCCTCGCGCGATTTAAATAACGATGTTTATGTTCCTTTGACCACATTCAATAAGCGTTTTGCCAAAGATAACCTGCTCGAAAGCGAAATCAAACAAATCACTGTCAAGGTAAACAGCTCCGCTAAACTGATGGAAAGTGCAGCCCTGATTCGCAGTATACTAGATCGTCATCATTTTAATAATGAAGATTACAGTATAGTCATTCCTTATGAACTCCTGAAGCAGGAAGAAAAAGAAAGGCAGATCTACAATATCTTGTTGGGTGCCATTGCTGCCATTTCGTTGGTAGTAGGGGGAATAGGTATTATGAATATTATGTTGGCCACGGTTATGGAACGAACCCGCGAAATTGGTATCCGCCGGGCTATCGGTGCCCGTAAAAAGGACATCATGAGTCAGTTCGTGGTCGAAGCCGTAGCCATAAGTATTACTGGTGGCATCATAGGGGTGTTCCTGGGAGTGACTTTGTCTTTTTCCATTTCCTGGTTTACCGATGTGACCACTTTTATCAGAGTGTATTCCATTTTTATTGCTTTCTTCTTTTCGGTATTGGTGGGTATCAGTTTTGGTTACCTTCCGGCCAAGAACGCAGCCAACCTAAAACCCATCGAGTCGATACGCTACGAATAACGAAAACGCTTTATGCTCATTGAAATAAAGAATTTAGTAAAGAACTATATTATGGGCGACATTCAGGTGCCTGCCCTAAAAAACGTAAGCCTGACCATAGACCGCAACGAATACGTGGCCATTATGGGGCCTTCAGGTTCGGGCAAATCAACCCTGATGAATATATTGGGTTGCCTGGATACGCCCAGCGACGGACTGTATCTTTTTGACAACGTCGATGTGAGTACTCTCAGCGACGATGCCTTGTCGATGATGCGCAACCGGGAGATCGGTTTTATTTTTCAAAATTTCAATCTCCTGCCCAAAATGAACTCCCTGCAAAATGTGGAGTTGCCATTGATGTACGCCGGAGTGCCCAAAGC
>JAAZGQ010000391.1 GCA_012511135.1 Bacteroidales bacterium
AGCACTGTTTGCCCGACTGTTGTCGTTGCAGATTTGGAGATCATGTGCAAGGCCCCCCTCAAGCTTTTACAGGCAGGTCTGGGAGATATGCTGGCGAAGTATATCAGTATCTGTGAATGGCGTCTGTCGCATTTGATCACCGGCGAGTATTACTGCGAAAAAGTCGCCACCCTTGTGCGCGGTGCACTGAAAAAATGTATGTCTGTTGAGAGCCTTGCAGATCCTGCACCTGAAACCATCAGACCCATCGTAGAAGGCTTGATCCTTTCCGGAATGGCGATGGATTTTGCCGGGCTGTCCCGCCCCGCTTCGGGAACAGAGCACTATTTCTCCCACATTTGGGATATGCGGGCTCTGGAGTTTCAAACTCCATGTGATCTGCACGGCATTCAGTGTGGAGTGGCTGCACTTCCCTGCTTGCGAATATATCAGTTTATCAGCAGTGTAGTTCCCGACCGTCAAAAGGCGCTGAACTTTGTACGTAATTTCAAGATAGAAGATTGGAACAGCTTTCTTACTCGTTTTTTGGGAAAAAGCGCACAGGGGCTCATCGAGATGGAAAAAAAGGATCAGAAATATGATCTCTCCTCCCATCAAAGAAGGCTTGACGTAATGGTGGCGCATTGGGAGGATATCCTTCAAATTATTTTGGAAGAGCTACCTGCTTATGAACAGGTGGAGCAGTTCATGCGAAAGCACGGTATGCCTGTTACACCGGCGGAATTGGGGCATTCGGACATTGAGGTGCGCAATACCTATTCTGCGACAAAGGATATCCGGGAAAAATATATCAGCAGCCGCCTGCTTTGGGATCTGGGGCTTCTGGACGAAGCCATGGAGTACCTGTAAATGATTTTTTAAAGTTGAGTTTTGTTTAAATTGAATACTGGTTACGTTCCACTTTGGTAAAAGCTTCGATGACAAACTAAATATGTTTTAATGGAATCACTCTGTCTTTTGGGGTCAAATACCGTATGGAGTCAGACATACAGATGATCGCCCCTTCCCCTACGGCCTTTTGCCCGTTACTTTCAAGCTTTGAAAATGCTTTGATATCCTGTTTGTTCGGATTGCCGGTTTTCTTTATTTCTATTGGGTATAGCACGCCATTATGTTCAATAATCAAATCGATTTCATTCATGTCTTTATCCCTGTAAAAGCTGAAGCCAAAATCATCATAGCCTTTATTATAATAGCTTTTTAATATTTCTGACACGACGAAGGTTTCAAAAATGCTGCCGCTCATAGCCCCAAACTGCAATTGCTCGGAAGTAAACCAGCCCGTCAGATAACTGACCAGTCCTGTATCCATAAAATAAATCTTCGGAGTCTTAATAATCCTCTTGTTAAAATTGTGATAATATGGTTGTAGTAAAAATACTACCCCTGAGGTTCTGAAGATTGATACCCAGTTCTTAATTGTATCGACCGACTTACCTATCTCATTCGCTATCCGTGAATAGTTCAGTAATTGTCCTGTCGATGCTGCAAGCAGCCGCATAAATTGCAAGAATGCAATCTCATCACCTACCTGTGTTAAGGCACGAACATCCCTCTCGATATAAGTTTTTATATAGTCACTGTAAAACTGGCGCCAGAAGTTATCATCGGCATTATCATGGTAAAGCCTCGGCATGGAACCCTTTTGAATAATCCCCCAGAGCTCTTCCTGGGAGAATTCCTTTACATCCTTATTTGACTCATCCAGATATTCGCTTACAGGTAAAAAGGGCAGATTCAACTTCCGTTCTTTGATCTCTCGCAATGATAAACCCAGCATTTGAATAATTCCTATTCTCCCTGCTAAAGACTCGGATACGTTCTTCATCAGATGAAAAGTCTGTGAACCTGTCATAAAAAACAGCTTCTTTTGTTTGGTTTCATCGGCAATCAGTTTTATATATGGAAACAGTTCAGGCGCGTACTGCACTTCATCAAGAACAACCGGAGGAATATACGTCTTAAAAAACAGACCGCCTTCATTCCTGGCATACTCCAAAGTTTCCGGGTTGTCGAGGGTTA
>JAAZGQ010000392.1 GCA_012511135.1 Bacteroidales bacterium
TGCGCTGGATTTTGCTGGACGAAGAACAAACCGCCCAATTTGACAAAATAATAGGAGGCCAGGGGGCTTTTGAACCCGACACCTCCCTGGTTTACACCATTAAACCCGCCGGTCAGGATAAAAGAATCAAGGCTTATATTACCAACTCATTGTATCAGGTGGATCCGCGTGAAGACGATCAGGGCCAGAAATGGAAATTGCAGCTTGTCGAAGCTCAGGAAGAAGGAAACAAGAGGTACTTTCTGTATAATCCGGGCAGCAAGAAATGCCTCACAATTCAGAAGTGGAGCGGAGAGGAAACTTCCACAGCTCAGGCCCTGAAAAACACCAGGATGCTGGCCAAAGACGAAACAAACATCAATCAGCAACTTAGCCTGAAATCGGTCGAAGTTGATTTTTCAGCTGAGGTGCCGGTGCGATACATCACCATCGAAAACGATCACCCGGTAATGCTGGATACTATCCTTGACGAAAGGCCTTACAGATTGCAGATCCTGACTGAAACAACACAGATTGGTAACTTTTTTGATGTAGACGGAGTAAGAGACAGCCAGCGCTGGGTGCTGATTCCCGATCAGGTACAGACCGCTTTGCCCGACGCAACAACCCTGGGAGTTGATTTGTTTTACCACGACGGGTTGTTGCATTATCGTCTGCCCGAAAACTGTTCGCTGGAAGTATTTACGCTGACCGGACAACTGCTGTATAAAACACAGGCTCTGTCTGGCAACGGAGAGTTGCTGCTCGACAAAGGAGTCTATATGGTCAGAGTGCGTCAGCAGCTGAACACCGAGGTCTTCAAGATTCTTGCCCGATAAATAAAAGCTTGCTTGTTTGGCTCTGCCGGCTACTTGGTGTCAAATACTTTGATGCCTGGAAGTCTAGTCCAGGTAGCGTGCCAGTTCGCAGGCTGCCAGTAAAAAGGCACCTACGCCAAAATTGGCGGTAGAACTGGCATTTACTGTCTGGCCGGGTATAGCTCTTTCTCCGATAGGTTGTACATAGCCGATGCTGTAGTCTTCCTGCAAGGCAGTTTTTCTTAGATAAGACCAGGCTTTGGCGGCCGTGGGCAGGTATTCCTCTTCGTTAAGTAAGCCATTGTTGATGCCCCAGAATAAACCGTAGGCAAAAAAAGCCGTACCACTGGTTTCGGGGCCCGGAGCGTGTTCGGGATCGAGCAGGCTGCGTGTCCAGTATCCTTCTTCCTGCTGACAGGCTTTCAAACTGGCGGCCATGGCTACAAAGCGTTGTTCTATTAATTTTCTGAAGGCCTTATCTTCGGGTAAATCCTGCATAACTTTGGCGTAGGCGGCAAATACCCAGCCGTTGCCTCGGGACCAGAAATTCTTTTTGCCGTTGAGGGTGGGTTCTTTTGGATAAACGTATTTAGCATCCCGAAAGAAGAGGGCATATTCCTGATCGTACATAAGCTCTTCGGCGAATTGATAATACGCCTGCATCTTTTCAACAAAGAGCTCATCTTTGGTCAGTTTGTAGAGTTTACTCATAACAGGCATAGCCATATACAGACCGTCGGCCCACCACCAGTAATCGTTGTTTTCGGTACTCATCTGGTAATACATTACCTCTTTGGCCCTGGCAATCTTATGCTCTTTAGGATCAATATTGTAGAGCTCTATATAGGTCTGAAAACAGGTTTGCCAGTCACCGAAAAGAACGTACAGGTCGTTTTCGCCGTAATGATATCTCCAGCGGCTTTTCTCAACTGATTTGGCTCCCATCCATTCATTGTGTTGAGCCCAGTTTTCGGAATATTCTTTGTAAGCTTCTTTGCCTGTCAGTAAATAGGCTTCTATATTGCCGGTATGATAGGCGGCGTTGTCCCAGAAAGCGCTTACAGTATAGGGCTGCTGAGCCTGCCAGTGTTGGTTTACCCGGTGAATGATAGCAATGACCTCGTTTTTGCTGTCGGGCAGCAAAGAGTTTTTGGCCTTGCAGGAACTCAGGCATATAAAAGACAGACTAAAAACAAAGATCAGGAATAAGGATTTCGTCAGCTGGAATGTTTTCATACTAATATTGGTATAAGTGCTATTTTAGAGCAGCGAAGTAACAACAAATACAAAAAAAGCGGTTCTAAAATTCAGTCATTATGGTGCAAACATTTGTTCAACAAGAGCCTCAAAGCTCTTGTTTGATTGTGGGTCCGCGTTTTTTTTCATTCTTTTGTGCATAAATAAATCAAATTTTGTATGAAGCCCGGTACTTTGCTTTGGACAGTTGTTTTATGCCTTTCCGTCTTTTTGAATATGCAGGCACAAGACCAGAATTTACAACTGCATTACACTTTTAACACCACCACCAATCAAGTGCCCGATTTGAGCGGCAACAACTACCATGCACAACTGATGAATCAGGCAGCGGTTCGCAGCCTGGGTGCTGTGCAGGTCCTGGATCTGGGCGATCAGAATGGTTACCTCGATATGGGCACTGCCGTGGGTACACTTATTGCCGGCCTGGAAGATTTCAGCATCACTACCGCCATTTACATTGACGAAAGCAGCAATATCACAGGCAACGGCAATTTTGTCTGGGCTTTTTCGACCAGCCCTGCCTGCGGGCAGTACACGGGAA
>JAAZGQ010000393.1 GCA_012511135.1 Bacteroidales bacterium
AAATCCCCGGTTTTCGGCTGTTGGTAAATTCTTACTGGAAATGCCTCTATTCGCAGCCTTAATAGCCTCTAAGTCAGATGTGATTTCGTTATCAGGGAGTTTTTGGTAACTACCTAATAGCGTTACTCCTCTATCAGCGATACACAAATCCAGGTATTTCTTTTGGGGATAGGCCTGCGCAAAAATAAACCCCCTGTCCGATTCCGAATGTTCAGTAATGTTGTCAAGGGTCTCTTCAATCATAAACTTCAATCCGGTGGCCACATTTTGGGGGATATTCTGTTGCCTTATGATGATATTTTCCACTACTGTGGAAATAGCCTCCTTGTCGTCATTTTCTGAGCAAGCTGGAAAACTAACTATGGGAATGTAGGTCTTTTTTGAATAGCCTTCCATTAAGGCCAAAAACGCACTCTTTCTCATTTTATCCGGACAAATGCCTCCGAAAGGAAGACCAATTAATTCCAGATAATCGTTTGCACCTTGGTATGTCAACCGTTTACCACAACAGGACAAATAAACGATTAAAGACAAAGCAAAGACCGGTGAGATGAATCTTGTTTGTGAAAAATCCATCACTATAGACTCATCCGGAGACTTATTAACCTGGCTCATTATATTGATAACCGGAATTATTCCATCCACCAGTCGATCATCACTAATATTAATCTGTTCGTTTATAACCATACTGTGCAAAAGTATAAAAAAAAGGATACGAATCCAACTGTAGGAACTTTTGTAAGTTCCCTTATTTTGGTGTTGCTTATTTCAGAGCATAACCACCCACTAAGCTTCCCTCGGGTGTTTACTTGATGCCAAAGCTCCGGGGTTTTGGCATCTCTTTTTTTAAGAAAAGCGATGCCGTATGAAAATGTTTAGTATGTTTGTATCACTATCTAGTGTCTGGTATACATCCACAAAAGTGTTTGATGTTATTGCCGGCGAAAAGGCAAAAAAGGAGAAAGAAGAGGGACCACTCCTTTGCTTGCGAAAGCCCGGTTCTGGTAATCCTATGCTTTATTTTAGAACGGGTCTTGACTTTGATAATTGGATAAAGGCGCATACTTCGTTTAATGAGAGCATGACCATGCCCGATGATTTGATAGGTGTTGAATTCCCTGCTGTATATCTGTGCCGGGACGAAGGGATCTTATTCCTCTCCAACGGCTCCAGAGTTATTTACGACAAGGATAATCCCTATTACGATAAAACCTTTGCACAAGAAAACGCCCTGGCTTTTCTTGTCAGCGAAACAGTGACTCCCAAAGAATTACTCCACCATCTGGTGGACAACAAAATGCTCCCCGATGCCCATATGAACCATTTTTTGGGCTCTGAACGGGGGCTGGCTCTTGTTCAGGAGAACCTGGATTTTATGGCCCGGTTTATGCGAAGTGATGATTACTGAGGCTATTTTGAAAACAAATACGAAACTATGTTTTATATTTGAATCGTTTTTTGAACAGCCTTATCAATTAATATAGTATGAAACACCCTTCTTTCCCTCCTGAGCTTGTTTCGGAGTTGCCGCTGAGTCATATTTTACTCAATGTATGCACCAAAGAAGACTTACTCGAATTATGTCGTGATTACGTGATTCCCTATCGCCGCTCGATGAACAAAAAGCAGTTGGCCGGGGCTGTGGAAGATCTTCTTACTGTTGAACCCAGGCGATTGGCTGAGTGTTTGCCCAGGCATGAGCTGAAGCAGTTGCAAAAAATTGTGCGGGCGGGCGGAATGCTTCGGTCTGCTGAACCATTGGATGTGTTTACACTAGAAATGCAGCAGCTGGTCGTTGTTTACCAGGAGCGATCTACTATATGGGGCGATCGGCAAGATCAGGAGTATAGTTATGCGATTGCAGCTAATTTGCAGAAAGTGTTGAAACCTGTTATGGATGAATGGTTCAGCGATGCTGTTCTAAACAGAAAAAGTCAAAATGAACGGCTGTTGATTGGCTTTTTGCGTCTTTACGGGGTAGTGTCCGAGAATAAACTCAGGGAGCTGTGGGAAGCGATGTTGGGCTCTTGCCCCGGACACGACGAGTTGATGGAGCTGTTCTTGTACAGAATTGATCTTAAAAGTGAGTTTAAACTTTGCTTTTCGGGCAATACTCTTTTGTTTGCTTCTGAGGTTGTGGATGATCCGGCTACTTTTTACGAGGAAATTATGAAGCGGAGCGATCTGGAATACGCCACTTTTTCCAAAGAGCTAATACAGTCTTTTTCTTATTCAGCCTTAAATGCTACAAGCATCGGTACAGTAGCGCGCCTGATTGATTGCCTGAGCAAAAAAAATGAGGGAGACGAGGCGCTTACGGCTTTTCAGATGGGACAACTTTGGGAATCGATTCAATTGGGCGAAAACCACGGCAGCCTGATTTCGATATTGTCGGCCTCGCTTGAATTTGATTCTATGGAAGAAATCAACGAAATAATAAGCCTGGTGACAGAGTTTTCGAACCATACGCCTCATTGGTTGCTCAAGGGACATACGCCCGAAGAATTGTATGCGGCGCATCCACTTGATCTACACGATGCTTCCTTTAGAAAGAACATCGAAGAACAATTTTTACAGCGCTATCCCGATGCCGATCCCAAAGATCTTTGGTCGATGGTGGATGCCGAAGATTCCGTCAAAGCGGAGACTGCCCCCAAAGTGGGCCGTAATGAGCTGTGTCCTTGTGGCAGCGGTAAGAAATACAAGAAATGTTGCGGCGCCGGTGGCTCCTGAACAGGCTTCGTTCTTTAGAGTTTTTTTGTATATTTGCGCCGGCGACGAGGCTCGCTCAGCAACCCGGATGCTTTGCTTAAACCACCTACGATACTATTCAAAGCTGGAATCTGGCTGAATACAGTGTGCAAACGCTGGCCAACCTGGCCGCCGATACCGAGCACTGGACCAACAGCGGAGTCGTGGTGGTACAAAGCGTGACAGTGCTGGAAGAAAGCGAAGACCTGCGCGAGCAGGTGGCCACTCCACTCATCGAAGTGGAGGGCAAACAAGTCAGCCTGAGCTGCGAAACCCCCGATGCCCATATGTATCTCCCTTTCTACCGCCAGATACAGAGGTTAATATGAGTTAAAGGTGCAATTATATACATACTACAATAGAATATTGTGGTTTTGTATTGTTATATTTGCGCAGTTTTATACAAATATTCAAATAAGAGATTGATATGATCGAGGAATTCAGTTTTGAGAACTTCAAATCGTTCAAATCGCTGAACACGTTGAATATGACGGCTGCAAAGCTGAAATCAAGGTATTCCAGCTTGGATGTTGAGCCAATCATTCAGCAAGACGATGATGTCACACTATTGAAGTCGAAAGGTATTTACGGAGCTAACGCATCTGGAAAGAGTAATCTTGTAAAAGCCTTGGGTAGTTTTATTCGGATTGTGCAGTTTTCTGTGAAAGATGAGCATATTTTGGACAAATACATGACCCCTTTTTATTTGTCGACCGAAACTGTCGACAAACCGGTGTTCATGCAACTTGTTTTTCGCTGCGAAGGCGTTCGTTACCGCTATGGTTTTCAAGCTGACAGAGAGAAAATTCATAGTGAGTGGCTTTATTCAACACCCGGCAAAAGAGAGCAGCCCTTTTTTATCAGAAAGAATGATGCTTTGAACAGTATCAATAAAAAGAACTTTCCGGAAGGTGACATGGTAATGAAGTTGATTGACAACGAAAAAGGAAATACCATTTTTAGAAATAACTCGTTGTTTTTAACTACATTAGCAGCATTCGGTGTGGGGAAGATTTCCAAAATGTTGGTCAATGAGATTGCTCGAATTATGGTCATTGATGGCTTGAAACACCGAGGCGCTTTTGAGCAGACGACTGCAATGTTGGAATTACCAGGCATGAAGAAACTCGTACAAACCTTTCTTTCCATGGCCGATTTGGGTGTCAATGATTTGGATACCATTGAATTATCTGATGAGAATGTTGGGGAAGGCGATAACCTGGATAAAAAAAGGAAGATTGTTGTCGCTATGAAAGATGTGTATGACGCTGATCACAAATTAATTACAAAGATGCCATTCCCCCTAAGCCTGTTCGAGTCTGAGGGGACAAACAAGATGTATGAGATCAGCACGTTTATCATCAATGCGCTCAGGCAAGGTAGAGCATTGGTGATTGATGAGTTTGATGCCCGTTTTCATCCATTGATTACCCAAAAAATTATTGAGTTGTTTAATTCTCCAGGCAATAAGAATGGTCAATTGATTTTTGTGACGCACGACACCAATTTGTTATCGGCCGACCTGCTTCGTAGAGATCAGATTGACTTTGTTGAGAAAGATGCCTACGGTGCCAGCTACTTATATACCTTGGTGCAATTCAAGGGTGTCAGAGATAGCGATTCCTTCGAGAAGAACTACATCAAGGGAAAATACGGTGCCATTCCTTTTGTTGGTGGTCTTAACAATCTTTTTGCTCATTTTGAAGATGCCTAAGCCTAAGACGTACACAAAGAAAACGGATATTGAGAAACCTTGGAATAAGAAGAAAAAAGCTTCTCAATATGCTATTAACACAATCGTGATGAGAAAAACGTTTCTCATTGTTTGTGAGGGACAAACTGAAAAGTGTTATTTTGAATCGTTTCCTGTACGTACTGTTAAAGTGGAGATTGTTAATCTCGAGGGTCAAAGCAAGCTAAAGCTGGTGGAATGTACTCAAGAAATGGTTTGTAGTGAAGAATACGATGAAGTCTGGTGCGTATTCGACATGGATGTTAATATTGGTGAGGATGAATTTCAAGCATTTGATAATGCTATTCACAAAGCGCATTCACTGAATTTTAAGGTTGCCTATTCCAACGATGCTTTTGAACTGTGGTTCTATCTTCATTATAATTATACGGATACCGCTCAACGGCGGTCTTTCTATTACGATCAGTTAAGCAATTATTGGGGTATTAACTATGTGGATGAGGGAAAGAGATATTCCTTTTGTACAGGTATCTATGATAAACTGAAAAAGGATGATCGAGCTTCACAACAAAATGCTATCGATAGAGCGGAAACACTCTTCACGGGACAACAGGATAAACCGTTTCATGAACAAAATCCCGTTACTACTGTTTACCGGCTTGTAATATCGTTAAATAAGCATATTCTTGATGGATGTGGTTGAGGCGTTTATCATATGCTTATTTCAGAGCATAACCACCCAGCCATTTCGGTCATAAGCACCCACTAAGCCTCCCCCAAACATTCACCCTTATACCAGATGCCAAAGCTCCGATATTTTTTCGGGGTTTTGGCATTTTTTTTTGCTGTTTCTGGGCCGGGGATGCTCCGAATTAAGCGGGTATCAGCGCGAAGGTCCAGTCGGCCAGGCAGGAGGGCAGGCTGAATGAGCCCTCGTTTTGTTTGAATTTGTTCATCGAAAAGCGTATGCTGAAGGGGGGCTTAAATTTGGCAGTGTACACGGACAGGCTTTTGCCGCTTACTCTGTTTTCGGCTTTTACTTCTATCGGAATAACAGCTAAGCCCTGTTGCAACAGAAAATCGACTTCAGCTCTGTTTTCGGAACTCCAGTAATAGGGCAATCCATCTGATTGCGGGACGAGTGCCTGCAAAATGGCGTTCTCGGCCAGGGCGCCCTTGAACTCTATGTATCCGGCATTGCCCGACAGGACGACTTCGGGCGAAAGTTTGGCCAGGCGTCTCAACAATCCGCAGTCGAATGCGTACACCTTGAAGGCAGACAGATCCTTGTATGCAGACAAAGGGATGCCGGGTTTGGAAACATTGAAAACCCGATAGATCAGTCCGGCTTCTTCAAGCCATAGTAGTGCATCCTCGTATTCGCGCGCGCGGGCACCGGTTTTGACGACTTTATAAATGAATTTCCGGTTTTCTTTGGCCAATTGGGAGGGCAGCGACTTCCATAAACTGTTGATGCGTGGAATATCCGTCGGGGCTGCATATTTCGAAAAGTCGAGCGTGTACAGATCCAGCATGTGTTGCAAGACCTCATCGACTGCTTGCATTCCTTCGTTTCCCAGCATGCTTGTCACCGCTTCGGGCATACCGCCGCAAACCAGGTAGCGTTTGTATTCAAGGATCAGTTTATTCAGAATAATTTCGGGCAGGGGCTCTGTTTGTTGCAACGTGTTGACGTATTCAAAGCTTTGAGGATCGGCAGCCCGCAAAAATTCTTTGAAGCTTATCGGGTACATTTGCATGAGTTGAACTTTGCCGACCGGAACAGTCATGTTTTTCCTGCGTACTGCTACTCCCAACAGGGAGCCTGCAGCAATCAGGTGGTATTGGGGTGC
>JAAZGQ010000394.1 GCA_012511135.1 Bacteroidales bacterium
ATTAATCTGGAAGCTAACGCCATTTGGTCGTACAACGAAAGCCCCAACGATCATACCTTGTTTCTGTATCTGATCGATGGTAATCTTGCTGCAGACGAAGCACTGGAACAATTCGAAGAGCAAGCCTGCGCTATTCTTATGAGCAGTTCCTCAGACAAAACAGCTCCCAACGACCAGGTTCAGGTAAAGGCCGGCCCCCATGGCGTCCGGTTTTTTCTGATAGCCGCCAAACCACTTCATGAAGCTGTTTCCTGGGGAGGTCCCATAGTAATGAACACCAGAGAAGAACTGGATCTGGCCTTCGAAGAGCTGGAAAAAGGAACTTTCATTAAGCACGCCAGGCCAAAAATGTTGTAAGTTTGTATTTCTTTCATCAACAAAGTAAACCGCTAATGAAAAAGCCTCAGGATCTTATACTGGTCATTTTTGGCGCATCAGGCGATCTGACTGTACGCAAACTTATCCCGGCGCTGTTCAACCTCTTCATGAAAGAACAAATGCCCGAACATTTTGTCGTACTCGGGCTGGGCAGGACTGCCATGGATGATGAACACTTTCGCCAACAAATGGAGTCAGGCATTGAGCGTTACGGAAAAAACAAAGGACAAGCACCTGACAGAAAGGCTTTTTGCCAACATCTTCACTACAGCAGCGTCAATCCATCGGCTCAGGCAGACTATGCGATTATAAAAGAGAAACTGGAAGCTCTGGAACGGAAATGTCCCTGCGAGGGAAACTATATTTTTTATATGGCCACACCGCCCTCCATGTTCGAAATTATTCCTCAATACCTGCAGGCCCACGGCCTCAACAAACAAGGCTCGAGCCTTCCCTCCAGACTGGTGGTGGAGAAGCCTTTTGGCGTTTCGCTGGAATCGGCCAGAACGCTTAACCGCAAACTTCAGAATTATTTTGACGAAAGTCAGATTTACCGCATCGATCATTACCTGGGTAAAGAAACCGTCCAAAACATGCTGGTAACCCGTTTTGCCAACGGCATTTTTGAACCCCTCTGGAATCGTAATTTTGTGGAACGCGTCGAGATCACCTCGGCCGAAAGCATTGGAATAGAGGGACGTGGAGCCTTCTACGATCATATCGGAGCCTTACGCGACATGCTTCAAAACCATTTACTTCAACTTCTGGCCCTCGTCGCCATGGAACCCCCTTCACAAATAGATGCCACGGCCATCCGCAACGAAGTGGTCAAGGTCTTTCATGCCCTGAGACCCATCAAAGAAGAAAACACAGCAAAACAAGTCATCAGAGCCCAGTACAGCCCGGCCAGTTCCGGGGGAAAGCCTTTGGCCGGCTATCTCGATGAAAAAAACGTCCGTCCCGGTTCACGTACCGAGAGTTATGTGGCTATGAAATGTTACGTGGACAACTGGCGCTGGGGTGGCGTGCCTTTTTACATCAGGACCGGTAAACGCCTGACTAACAAAGTTGTGGAAATTGTTATCCATTTCAAGGAAACCCCACATCGTTTATTTTGCCCGGTTTCCTCTGAGCTTAACCACAACAACCAGCTAGTCATCCGCATACAGCCCGACGAAGGCATCGTATTTAAATTCAACATGAAAGTTCCCGGCGCAGGCTTCAAAGCCCAAGCTGTTGATATGAACTTCAATTACAGCGACCTGGGCAACGCATACATCAGCGAGGCCTACGAACGCCTCTTGCTCGATTGCATGAACGGAGATGCCACTCTCTTTACCAGAGGAGATGCCGTAGAGGCTGCCTGGAAATACGTCGATCCGGTACTGGCGGCCTGGCATCATAATCCGGAGATACCGCTCTATTCGTATCCGGCCGGCAGCTGGGGCCCAACAGCCGCGGACGAATTGATGGAAGGGGAAAATACTGCCTGGCGGAAACCCAGATCAGTCGATTAAGCTGATTACCACACCTACACTAACGACATGGGAAATTCACCTGATTATCAACTTATTCTATACTCTGGTTCAGAAGAACTCATCCGCGGTTTTTGCCAGGCCCTGGCCGAAAAAATCAAAAACCTGGCCGATCAGCAAGCCCGGGTCCATCTCTGCCTGTCGGGAGGCAACAGCCCCAAAGCAGTATTTGCATTGTTGGCCCGGGAATACTCCTCAGCACTACCCTGGCAACAATTGCATTTCTACTGGAGCGACGAACGCTGCGTGCCCCCGGAGCATTCCGATAGCAATTACGGCGTAGCCAGGCAATTGCTGCTGGATCCGCTCAAGATTCAGGCCGACCATATCCATTACATCGACGGCAGCCGGCAGGCCGAAACCGAAGCACAACGCTATGCCGAAGAACTAAAAAGAGAGCTGCCCGAAACAGGAGGATCGTCCGTTTCAGGAGGCTTGCCCAATACAACAGGATTTCCCGATTCAGAGGGGCTGCCCCGCTTCGACCTGCTTATTTTGGGCCTGGGCGAAGACGGACACACAGCCTCCATCTTTCCCCACAACCTGGCCTTGCTCAAGGACAAGCGTTTATGCCTGGTAACGGAGCATCCCCTCAGCGGACAAAAACGCATCAGTCTGGGAGGAGGGCCCCTGAACAACGCAGCCAACACCTGGTTCCTGATCAGCGGCAAAAGCAAAGCCGGCGTATTCAAACAAATATTACAAAACGAACCTGCAGCTCTGCAATACCCCGCCTTTCACATCCGTCCTGCGGCAGGCAATCTGATTTATTTTGCCGATCAGGAAGCTATACAGTAGGATTTTGTTTACAACCGTGTCTAATACTCTGTGTACAATCATCAAAAAAAGAATAAAATGAAAGATACTGACAACAAACTTCGTCCCTTTTTGGAAAATCTCAGTCCTTACCCTTTTGATACCACCATCGAAAAGTTGTCTCTGCTTATTCAGGAAAAGCAGTGGAAAATATCCCATATCTACGATTTGCAAAAAACCTTGCACGATCACGGCAAAGAGATCTTAGCCGTTAAAGTGATCTCTCTGTGCCATCCCCGGCATTCAGGAAAATTGCTCGCCACTGACGACGAGCGTATGGTTTCTTCTTTGATGCCCTGCCGTATAAGCGTGTACGAAAAAAGCGACGGCAAGACCTATATTTCCAGACTAAACAGCTCCATGCTTTCTCCTCTTATCGGAGATCTGGCTGCGGATGTCATGAGCCGGTCGGCGGCTGATGTAGAAGAGATTATTCGGCTGGCGCTTCAATAAATTCAATACTTCCGAAGGGTCAATCATCTTCCGGACACAGTGCTCACATTGACCTTGTGCTGCATTTTGTTTATCTTTGCCGCCTGCTAAAGCATCACTATGTCCAATGCTGCTCTAAAAACCAACAAACATATGGTTTTGGCCGTCACGATGGTGGCCAATTTTTTCAATCCTTTTACCGGATCGGCGGTTAATATTGCCCTGCCGCAAATAGCCTCGGACTTGCAACTTCATGCCGGGCTGATGAGCTGGGTAACCATGGCCTACCTGCTGACGGCAGCCTCTTTTTTGGTACCTATGGGCAAACTGGGCGATCGGATTGGCCGAAAGAAAATGTTTCTCTGGGGAAATTTTGCTTTTATGGCCGGTTCTTTTGGCTGTGCACTGTCGGGCGCTGCCGCCTGGCTCATCGGATTCCGCCTGCTGCAAGGCGTGGGCGGGGCTATGATGATCAGCGTGAGTATGGCTATCTTGATGTCGGTTTTTGAGGCCGGAGAACGGGGCAGGGTGATCGGGCTCAATGTGGCCTCGGTCTATTTGGGCTTATCGGCGGCGCCGGTGCTGGGAGGCATCCTGACTCAATACCTGGGCTGGCGCAGTTTGTTTTACATCAACGGTTCTGTTTCGGTATTGGTAGCCCTTGGGCTCTACCTGGTCATTCGCGACGAATGGAAAACCAGGGAACAAGGCCCTTTCGACTGGAAAGGGGTGTTGTGGTATATCCCTTCGGTTTTGCTTTTGATGTACGGCCTGTCCAATTTGCCGGGCTGGCCCGCTCTGCTGATGAGCCTGGCCGGAGCCGGCGGTCTGCTTTGGTTTATCCGGCTCGAGATGAAAACCGCTCTGCCGGTGCTGGATGTCCGCATGTTTAAACAAAATCTGGTCTATGGTTTGTCCAACCTTTCGGCTTTTATCAATTACGCGGCCACCTTTGCGGTCAGCTTTATGCTGAGCCTTTATCTGCAATACGTGCATTTGCTCACACCCCGCGATGCCGGCCTGATCCTTATGATACAACCTGCGGTGATGGCCCTGGTATCGGTAGGCGCCGGCCGTTTGTCCGACAAATGGAGCGCCTCCGCTCTGGCCTCCATAGGGATGGCTATCAGCGCTCTCGGCTTATTCCTGTTGATTTTTTTGGGACAACAAACCACTTTTGTGTACATACTCGCCTCATTGGCCACTCTGGGGCTGGGCTTCGGCTTGTTTTCGTCGCCCAATACCAATGTCGTAATGAGTTCCGTCGATAAAAGCCTCTACGGGGTTGCCTCGGCCACACTGGCCACCATGCGCAACCTGGGCATGCTCTTTAGTATGGCTCTGGCCAGCCTGGCCGTGCATGTCTTTTTGGGAAGCCGACACATGAGTGCCGACACCACCGGCGAATTCTTGCAGGCTTCCCGCCTGGTGTTCATTCTCTTTTCGGCTTTCTGCCTGCTGGGCGTGTTCACTTCCATGCAGCGGGGACGCAGAATTCCGGTACAATAAGCAGGTTCTTACAGACAGGAGTACTTCATTATTTCTTCAGGTTCTCAGGCCTGGTCTTCTTCATCAATTTGCCGAGTTCCTTTTGGCTGAGGGCGTAATCGTACATGCGCAGCGAAGCCATGTAGCCGCTGAAATTTTCACCCACATCAGAAGCTCCCACTATAAAACGAGCTCTGTCCACCGCCGAAGCCAGGGTCATACTCTGAACATTATCGAGTACTCCGTTCACATACATCTTTTCCAATACACCATCGAAAGTCACCACGATGTGATGCCATTCGTTCTCGGCCGGCAAGCTACGGTATCGCATATCAAAATGACCGTCCAGATGCGCCATGGCTCCATGGCCGCTGCGATTGTAAAACAAGGCATTGTAGGAATTGGCCAGACGCAGGGCATGACGGTCGCACCAGGAGAACAGGCAGTCGCCTTCGCGACCGGCCTCGGGATTCCTGACCCAGGTGGCCACCGAGAACGAGCCATTCCAGGCCAGTTGCTGAGGCACAGGCACATCCAGCACCAAAGACCCACGGGTAAATTCAAGGGCTTGCACACCCAGGTCGTCCATGCTGACTGACACTTCGCCCCTGAGTGTAAAGTTTCCGCCCAGCGTACCTTGGTTGGGCAGGCTGCTTAAATTCTCTGATTTTTTAGAGATATCAAAACCCAGCAACATCTCCCGTTTGCTTTCGGCTCCGGGGCCTGCTTCCGAAGCTTTGTTGACCAGACCCAGCGGAATATCAAAAGCTGAACCGTAGGCCTTGATGTTCCAGACAGCGGCATAAAGCCCGGTTTTTTCGGTACCCAAAACTTTGAGTCTCAGATAACGCGCTTCCTCTTCCTTATCATCAATCATGGGGCTGCCCGAAACCCTGTTGTCGGAGCGATCGGCGTATACAGCCCACTTTTTGCCATTGGCAGAATACTCCAACAGGTATTGATAATAATAAGAGGCAAACTCAAACTGGGTCATCACTCTGCTGATTTTCTGCACACTGCCCAAATCTATCTCCAAAGTCTGGGGAAAGGAATTATCGCCGG
>JAAZGQ010000395.1 GCA_012511135.1 Bacteroidales bacterium
CATGTAGAATTTCTGATTACAGCCAGCGACCAAAATTCCTTTGTATCCATACAGCCTTCGGACTATATCGAATTGGCCATCGGTTTGCAGATGGAAGGAGGATTCACGCTCAATTTAAAACCTCAAAATCAATAGAGAGCTCTTAGAAGTTATTACCATTTTAGCCAATTAATTATGAAAACAACAGGACGTATATTGTTTTTTATTGTGCTGCTTTCTGCCTTAACTTCGGAGCTCTTTGCTCAGAAAGTGAACTCCTTGTATTTTCTTGAAAGAACAGCCATGCACACGCGCATGAATCCGGCTATGGCACCAAAAAATTCATGTTTTGGTCTCGGCCTGGGTAATATAGCCTTAAATATTCAATCCGATCTGGCCTTGAGTGATGTGTTGATCCCGGGACAAAACGGAAGCTTAATAAGTTTTATGCATCCAGATGCCGACAAGGCTTTATTTTTGTCCGGCCTGGGCGATGTTTCCAATTTCAGCGGAAATTTCAATATGGAGTTAATCAATTTGGGTCTCCGGATGAAACAGGCCTACATAAGTTTTCACAGCGGCATATATATGGATATGGGACTGGGTATGCCCAAGGATTTCTTCAGTTTGTTTATGCTTGGTATGGACGCTACTCAGCCTTCCACGCAGTTTGACCTGTCGGTCTTGAATTTTGAAACCAATTTGTATAATAAAACAGGTGTTGGTTTGTCTCTGGGTTTAGGTGAGATTTTTAGCCTTGGTGTCAATGTGGATTACCTGATCGGACTGGGTCATATGAAACTGGGATTCGACGAATTGAGCATCAATGCTTCCGATCAAAGTTGGGAGGTGGTATCTAAAGGCTATATTCGTTATGCCGGCCCCAAACAGTTGATGTTGACTTATTCCGACGAAAATTACCTGAACGGCATCACTACCGACTTTTCTTCACTGACTGGCCCTGAAGCCAGCTATGGAGAGCTTTTGTCTACCGGTAAAGGATTTTCTGTTGACCTGGGATTCACCGCCAGGCCTTTACCTTTTTTAAGCCTGTCGGCTTCGGTTACGGACCTGGGTTTTATTAACTGGAATAATGATTATGTCCAGCAGGCTGTTTCGAACGAAACTTATCGTTTCGATGGAATGGATCTGGCTTTTGGTGAATCCTCAGAGGACGAAGAGGAGGGCAATGCCATAGGAGATCAACTGCAGGAACTTATGCGTTTAAGCAAAGATGTATCTTCGGAAGCCTTTGTCAGCAAGCTGACCAGCAAGCTGAATATTGGAGCCGAGGCAGGGGTACTCAACAATCGGATTTCTTTCGGACTCTTGTCGCAAACAGCCTTTGCCGATAATGCACTTCTTTACCAGGATTTTATGTTATCAGCGAACTTCAAGCCCGGCAGCCTGCTTCAGGCAGCATTGACTTACTCTCTTTTGCATGGCAAAATGAGCTCTTTTGGCGCAGCAATAAACCTGAAGTTGTTGTTAGTCAACTTTTTTCTGGCAGCTGATTATATACCTTTGTTCTACAATCCACAGATGATTCCGCTGAACAATTCACACTTCAACCTTCAAACCGGTTTTAATCTGATGTTTTAGCTTGTTTTCAAAGAATAAGAGATCCGAAAGGACCTCTTATTCTTTGAAAACTCAAGAGAGTTTCTCTACACTGTTTCCCCTTGTGTTCTCCGGGGAAGAGTGAGTAAATTAATAAGCAAACAGAGGATAGTTTGCCATGGTCTGATTGACTTTTTGGCGAACTGTTTCGATGTTCTTTTGGTTGTAGGGTTGCGACAATACGGAGTCTATCCATTCCACTATCTGCAACATCAGCTCTTCTTTGGCTCCGCGGGTGGTCATGGCCGGAGTACCCAGTCTGATGCCGGAGGTCTGGAAAGGAGAGCGGCTGTCGAAAGGCACCATGTTTTTGTTGATGGTAATATCGGCTTTGACCAGGGTATTTTCGGCTACTTTTCCTGTCAGATCGGGGAATTTTGACCTCAGGTCGATCAACATGGAGTGGTTGTCGGTACCGTCGGAAATTACTTTGTAGGATTTATCCATAAAGGCTTTGGCCATGGCGGCTGCATTTTTCTGAACCTGTGCCTGATATACTTTGTATTCCGGTTCCAGGGCTTCGCCAAAAGCCACGGCTTTGGAGGCAATGATGTGTTCCAGCGGACCTCCCTGAGTGCCGGGGAAAACAGCTGAATCGAGCAAAGCGGACATTTTGCGGATTTCTCCTTTGGGTGTTTTCTTTCCCCAGGGATTGTCGAAGTCTTTCCCCAAAAGAATAATGCCGCCCCGGGGGCCGCGCAAAGTCTTATGAGTAGTCGAAGTGACGATATGGGCGTATTTGAGGGGATTGTTAAGCAGTCCTGCTGCAATCAGCCCTGCGGGGTGCGCCATGTCGATCATAAGCAAAGCACCTATCTTATCAGCTATAGAACGCATACGGGCATAATCCCAGTCACGGGAATAGGCCGAAGCTCCGCCCACGATAAGTACGGGGCGTTCACGCAGGGCGACTTCTTCCATCTGATCGTAATCCACACGTCCTGTATCTTCTTTTACATTATATTCCAGCGCTTTGTAAAGGATGCCTGAGCTGTTCACAGGCGATCCGTGCGAAAGATGGCCTCCGTGCGAAAGATTCAGGCCGAGAAATTTATCGCCCGGATTCATTACAGCCATAAAGACTGCAGCATTGGCCTGGGCACCGGAGTGAGGTTGCACGTTGGCGTATTCTGCATTAAAAAGTTGTTTGAGTCGCTCAATGGCGATGCTTTCGCTTTCGTCTACCACTTCGCATCCCCCGTAATAGCGATGACCGGGATAGCCTTCGGCGTATTTGTTGGTAAGGCAGCTGCCCATGGCCTGCATAACTTGCTCGCTGACAAAATTCTCCGAAGCAATCAGTTCTATGCCTTTGAGTTGGCGTTTATGTTCTCTTTCGATGATATCAAAAATGACTTGATCTTTTTTCATAAAATACAGTATAGGAATTATAGAATTATTTTTTCTTTTCGACCGACCAGCCAAACTTGCCTATTTTTGCGCCGGTTTCATAATAGCTGCCGTGAGCGTAAACCAGTAAACCGGCCTTTTCAAGATCAAGCTTTCCTGTGGATTGATCGATGTATTTTTCGTCTGCCTGTACATTGACCACTTCGGCCAGAAACATGTCGTGGCTGCCCAGGGAGAGGATTTCTTTTACTCTGCATTCGATATTGACGGGGGATTCTTCGACCAGCGGAGCCTTTACCAGTCGGGCTTTGCCCGGGGTCAGGTGCATTTCTTCGAATTTATTGAATTTTTCTCCCGAACGTACACCGCACCAATCGGTAGCATAGGCTAGTTCTTTGGTGGTGAGGTTTAAAACAAACTCCATATTCTTTTTGAGGATTTCGTAGGAATGTCTGTTTTTCCGTACAGAAATATAACACATGGGGGGATCGCTGCAAACAGTGCCGGTCCAGCTTACCGTAATAAGGTTGTATTCATCCTGGCCGGAGCCGCAGCTGACTAAAAGGGCCGGGAGCGGATAGATCATCGTTCCGGGTTTCCAATGTTGTTTCATACCTTCGTTTTTTTAATTCGGGAAGTAGGTAAGTCCGGTTAATGTCGTTATTACAACAACTGTAACTCTTCTTCGCGGATTTCCCGTTCGCAATAGGGGCATTTCAGTACCAGGGGAGTTTTACTGAGTACTGTGTATCGGCTCTCCATTGCTTCATTATTGGTGATACATTTGGGATTGACACATTTGACAATGCCTTTGAAATGATCCGGAAGTTCTATGATTTTCTTTTCTGTAACTTCGTAATCACGGATTATGTTTATTTTGGCATTGGGGGCAAGCAGGGCAATGCGGTTGATTTCTTTTTCTTCAAAAAAGCGATCGGCAATCTTAATGATGCCTTTCACCCCCATGCGCTTGCTGGCCAGGTTGTTGCCTATGGTTACTTCGTTGGGAATCTGCTCGAGTTGCAGAATTTCTACCACCTTGAATAGCTTGTTGGCAGGGATATGGTCTATAACAGTGCCGTTTTCAAGAGCTTTAACCTGCAGTTCTCCTTTGATGTATTTTGTATTCATCGTTGTAGGATTTACACTAAACCTAAAGCGTGACTGATAATGGCTTGCCTTACATACAAGCCGTTGCGGGCCTGTTCAAAATAATAGGCCTTGGGATTTTCGTCCACGTCCTGGGAAATTTCATTCACCCGGGGCAGGGGATGCAAAATCCGGAGGTTGTCTCTGGATTTTTCCAGCATATAATTATGCAGTATATACAGGTTCTTGACTTTTTCGTATTCTACCAGGTCGGTGAAACGTTCCTTCTGAATTCGTGTCATGTATAATATATCTGCCTGTTCAATAATTTCAGGCCCAAAATTTGAGTCCTCGTAATAGGGGATGTTATTTTTCTGACAAATCAGTTTATACTCATTGGGCATAAGTAATTCTTCGGGAGCGATAAAATAGAAAGTGGGTGAGAAATGCATCAGAGCCATTAGCAGGGAATGTACTGTCCTTCCGTATTTAAGATCGCCTACCATAACAATGTTGAGCTTATCAAGCCGTCCCTGGGTTTTTTGAATTGAATACAAATCCAGCATAGTCTGGGTAGGGTGTTGATTGGCTCCGTCACCGGCATTGATGATGGGAATGTCGGTCACTTCGGTAGCGTAACGGGCAGCTCCTTCCAAAAAATGCCGCATAATAATAATGTCGGCATAGTTGGAAACCATTTTAATGGTATCTTTGAGGGTTTCTCCTTTGGTGGAACTGGAGGTGGATGCATCCGAAAAACCAATTACCCGTCCTCCAAGCCGGTTGATGGCTGTTTCGAAACTGAGCCTTGTGCGGGTGGAGGGTTCAAAAAACAAGGTTGCGGCTACTTTGCCCTGCAAAATGTCCTGATTGGGATTTGCTTCAAAGCCGGCTGCCAGTTTGAGAATGTGCAGCATTTGTTCCTTGGAATAATCCGTAATGGAAACCAGACTTGAATAAGACATAAAATCATGTATTAAGCATGACAAAGGTAGACAAAGCTTTTTAAACTGCGAAAATTTTTTTTACTTTTGCACGTTCTTTTGTTCCTTGAACAAATCTCTATACAAATGGCTAAATCCTCTTCTTCAAAAACGAAAAAAGAAGTCTCAAAAAGCTCAGTTCTTTCCAGGATTCTATGGGCGGTTTGGATTGCTTTTATAACAGTAGTACTTTTGCTGACTTTGCTTTTTACCAGAATAGCTCAGGGCAAACTTGGCTACATGCCTCCCATTGAGGAATTGGAGAATCCCAAAAATAAATACGCCACCGAAATCTATTCTTCGGACGGAGTACTGTTATCGACCTATTATGTGGACGAAGGCAACCGCGTGCAGGTAGAATATAAAGACCTTTCCCCTCATTTGGTCAGAGCCCTTATTGCTACCGAAGATCTGCGCTACACCAGACATTCAGGTATTGATGTAAAGGCTTTATTCAGGGTGTTTTTTAAACGAGTTATTTTGCAGCAGCAAACTGCCGGCGGAGGCAGTACCATTACCCAACAGCTGGCTAAGCAATTGTATACTCCGCCGGCTCAGAGCCGTTTGGAACGTGCCATGCAAAAACCCATAGAGTGGGTGATAGCTGTTCAGCTGGAGCGTTTTTATACCAAGGAAGAAATTCTGGCCATGTACCTGAATAAGTTTGATTTCCGCTACAATGCGGTGGGAATCAAAACGGCCTCCTGGGTTTATTTTGCTACTACTCCCGATAAATTGAATATGGAACAGTCGGCCACTTTGGTTGGTATGTTCAAGAATCCTGTTCTTTACGATCCTTTGCGCTACAACCAGCGTACCAAAGAAAGACGAAACCTGGTGCTGGAACAAATGCACAGGGCTGGTTATATTGACAGGCAGGTGTGTGATTCAGTCAAAGAACTGGAGTTGATTACGGATTATCGTAAAGTAGATCACAGTCTGGGCCTGGCTCCCTATTTTCGTCAGTATCTCAGACTGATATTAACGCATTCCCAGCCCAAACGAAAAAATTACGCTTCCTGGCAGGATCAAATGTTCATGGATGATTCCATCGCCTGGGAGACCAATCCCTTATTTGGCTGGTGTCACAAAAACAAAAAGGCGGACGGTACGAATTACAATTTGTACACCGATGGTCTTAAGATTTACACCACCATCGACTCCAGAATGCAGCAATATGCCGAAGAGGCTGTATACGAACATATAGCTGAAAATTTACAGCCAAAATTTTTCCAGGAAAAAGCCGGACGTGGTTACGCTCCTTATACCAATAACCTCAGAATCGGTCAGGTGGATACTATTTTATGGGTCAGTGCAAGGCAGACTGAACGTTACAGGGTGTTACGAAAAGCAGGATTGTCAGAACAGGAAATCCGTAAATCCTTTGCCACGCCGGTAGAAATGCAGGTCTTTTCGTATCAGGGAATGGTTGATACCATTTTGTCTCCTATGGACTCCATACGTTATCACAAACATTTTCTGCGAGCCGGCTTTATGTCGATGGATCCTTACAATGGTCATGTTAAGGCTTATGTGGGGGGTGTCAGTTTCAAACCTTTTGAATACGACATGGTTATGCTTGGTCGTCGGCAGGTGGGTTCAACCATTAAGCCCTTCCTTTATACTATGGCCATGGAAGAGGGTTTTTCGCCTTGCGATCCGGTACGTAATGAACCCATTACCCTGATGACCGAAACCGGTGAACCATGGACTCCCAGGAATTCATCTTCACATAGGGTGGGTGAAATGGTCAACTTGCGCTGGGGGCTGGCCAATTCAAACAACTGGATATCGGCTTATCTTATGAGCAAGTTGTCTCCCTACAATTTTGTGCGTTTGTTGCGTTCTTTCGGCATTAAAGGCCATTTGGATCCGGTGGTTTCTTTGGCTTTAGGTTCCTGCGAAGTTTCACTTTCCGAAATGGTCAGTGCTTATACTGCCTTTGTAAACGGAGGCATCAAGGTGATGCCCTTGTTTGTAACCCGAATTGAAGATAACGACGGAAATGTCATCAGTTATTTTACACCTCAAATGTCAGAAGTTTTCAGTGAAAATACTGCTTATCAAATGCAGGTTATGCTAAGAGCTGTCGTAAACGAAGGTACCGGAATCCGGGTTCGTGCCAGGTATGGAATCAAAGCCGATATGGGGGGTAAAACCGGAACGACCCAGAACAATTCAGATGGCTGGTTTATGGGCATAACGCCCAAGCTTGTCAGCGGAGCCTGGGGTGGAGGAGAAGAACGTGATATTCATTTTGATTATTTGACTGACGGACAGGGAGCCAATGTGGCTTTACCTGTTTGGGCCTTGTATATGAATAAAGTTTATGCCGATACTACTCTGGGTTATTGTCCCTGCGATTCTTTTTCTATTCCGGAGCCATACCTGCAACCTTGCGAACAGTCCATCGACCCGGCTGAAGAAAATGAACTGATGGAAGGAATATTTGAAAACTTATAATTTATCCTTAAGGCCGTTTCCATACTGAATGACTGTTATACTGCATATAGAAAGCGCTACCAAACCTTGTTCGGTTGCACTGAGCAAAGGAGAAGAACTCCTGTTTTTTAGAATGAATGATCAGGCTTATTCTCATTCTGTGCAGTTGGGCTTGTTTGTGGACGAAGCACTAAGTTTTGCAGGGCAGCAGGGGCTGCCTCTTGATGCTGTGTCAGTGAGTGGGGGGCCAGGTTCTTATACCGGTTTAAGAATTGGTGTTTCCATGGCCAAAGGAATCTGTTACGGTTACGGCATCCCTCTTATTGCCATATCTACTTTGAGGATTCTGGCCGGTCAGGTCGTAGGGGAAGCGGATGAGAATACACTGCTTTGTCCGGCTTTGGACGCAAGACGCATGGAAATTTATACTGCCGTATATGACCATCTGGGAAAAGAATTGCTTCCAGCCGGAGCAGTGGTTTTGGAAGAAAATAGTTTTGAAGAACTTTTTCCCGAAAAAACACTCTGTTTTTTTGGAGACGGCGCAAAGAAATGTACGGAAAAGCTGCGCCGGGCAAGTGTTTGTTCCCGTGGAGCTTTAGTACCCCGGGCAAGGGAAATGGTATTACCGGCTTTGGAAGCCTTCCGCTCCGGGCGCTTTGAAAAAACAGCCTATTTTGAACCAAATTATTTAAAAGAATTTCAGGCCACCGTTCCAAGAAAACTGGACAGGTTGATTTGTAAAATTGATTCAAAGGCCTGATTCAGGCAGTAGCAATTAAAAAAAAACTATAATTATGAATGTAAATGAATTAGACTACAACAGCCAAATGAAGAAATTGGAATTGCCCGAATACGGACGCCATATTCAGCGTATGGTTGATTATGCAGTGCAAATCGAAGATCCCGGGGAGCGCAGGCGTTGTGCACTGACCATAGTCCGCATTATGGGGGATCTTTTTCCACATTTACGTGATGTGAATGATTTTAAGCATAAACTCTGGGATCATCTGGCCATCATGTCCGATTTTAAACTAGATATTGAATATCCCTGCGAAATCATCAAAAAAGAAAATCTTCGTTCCAGGCCCGAAAAAGTCCCTTATGGATCTAAAACTATCAAGGTCAGGCATTATGGGCATACCACCGAAGAGTTGATTGATAAAGTGCTGGAGATGGAGGACGGCCCGGACAAAGATCGACTTATACAGCTCCTGGCCAATCACATGAAAAAAAGCTTTTTGACCATGAACAGGGAATCGGTCGAGGATAAAAAGATTTTTGATGATTTAAGGCTGATGTCTGAGGGAAAAATAGACATCAAGGAAGAAGACCTGCATCTGGTGGAGCCCCGTGAAGTTACTTACGTAAAGAAACAAAAAAGCAACAATTCAGGACAACGCCGTAAGTAGCGGCAGGAATAAATATAAAATATCATGGCATCGTTTCAGATAGAAGGAGGACACAAGCTACAGGGAACCATACGAGCCCAGGGAGCAAAAAACGAGGCTCTGCAATTGCTTTGTGCCTGTTTGCTCAGTCCGGAAAAAATTGTACTCCACAATGTTCCTGATATTCTGGATATCAACAACCTGATAGAATTACTCGCCGGTCTGGGCGTAAAAACCAAGTCTTTGGGCAATGGCAGCTGGAGTTTTCAGGCAGACGATATCGATCTGGACAAGCTCGAAACTGAGTATTTCTTTGAGAAAAGTGCAGCCCTGAGAGGTTCGATAATGATGGTTGGCCCCCTGGTGGCCCGTTTTGGGAAAGCCATAATTGCTAAACCCGGAGGTGACAAAATTGGCAGACGCAGGCTGGATACTCACTTTTTGGGTATAGAGAAACTGGGAGCGCGCTTTGAATACGATGCCTCCCGCTCTTTATATACCGTTGAAGCAGATAAACTGGAAGGTTGTTATATGCTTTTGGACGAAGCCTCTGTGACCGGTACGGCCAATATTCTGATGGCGGCTGTGTTGGCCAGGGGGAAAACGACTATTTACAATGCCGCCTGCGAACCTTACATCCAACAGCTATGCCGTATGCTTAACGCTATGGGAGCCAGAATAACGGGTGTAGGCTCCAATTTGTTAAGTATAGAAGGAGTGGACAGCCTGGGTGCTTGTTCCATGACTGTCTTGCCCGATATGATAGAAGTGGGCAGTTTTATAGGAATGGC
>JAAZGQ010000396.1 GCA_012511135.1 Bacteroidales bacterium
GACTAGTCTGATTAAAGTTTCGGACCGGCAGCTACCAGCTTTTGACCGGCTTCGTTGTTTTTGGTAAACTTGTCAAAGTTCTTGATAAAACGAGCAGCCAGGTCTTTGGCTTTATCATCCCAAACTTTAGCGTCTTCGTAAGTATCTTTGGGATCAAGAATAGCCGGGTTTACATTGGGCAGAGCGGTGGGTACTTCCAGGCCGAAATAGGAAATCTCCTTGGTTTTTGCATTGTCAATCGAACCGTCCAGAATGGCATCGATGATACCGCGGGTATCGTTGATAGTGATGCGTTTGCCTGTGCCGTTCCAACCGGTATTAACCAGGTAAGCGGTAGCTCCGGAAGCTTCCATTTTCTTAACCAGTTCCTGTGCATATTTAGTAGGATGCAGGGCCAGGAAGGCGGCTCCAAAACAAGCTGAGAAAGTGGGGACCGGTTCGGTAATACCGCGTTCGGTACCGGCCAGTTTGGCGGTGAATCCGCTCAGGAAGTAATACTGAGCCTGATCTGGGGTCAGAATGGATACAGGAGGTAATACACCGAAAGCATCGGCGGTCAGGAAGATGACTTTATTGGCAGGTCCTCCTTTGGATACGGGTTTTACAATGTTGTCGATGTGGTATATCGGATAGGAAACACGAGTGTTTTCGGTAACACTACCGTCGCTGAAATCGATGTTACCGTTGGCATCAACAGTCACGTTTTCGAGCAGAGCATCGCGACGAATGGCATTCCAGATGTCGGGTTCCTGTTCCTGGCTCAGATTGATGGTTTTGGCGTAGCAGCCGCCTTCGAAGTTGAAAACACCTTCATCGTCCCAGCCGTGTTCGTCGTCACCGATGAGCTGCCGTTCGGGATCGGTGGAAAGTGTGGTTTTGCCGGTACCGGACAAGCCGAAGAAAATAGCGGTGTCGCCATCCTTGCCAACATTGGCAGAGCAGTGCATCGAAGCTATACCCTGCAGAGGCAGGTAATAGTTCATCAGGGTGAATATGCCTTTTTTCATTTCTCCCCCGTACCATGTTCCGCCAATGACCTGCATTTTATCGGTCAGATTGAAAACGGTGAAAGTTTCGGAATTCAGTCCCAGTTCTTTGTATTGAGCACCTGCGTTGGTTTTGGATCCGTTGATGGATACAAAATCGGGTTCGCCGTAATTTTTGAGTTCTTCTTCGGTGGGACGGATAAACATGTTCTTTACGAAGTGGGCCTGCCAGGCTACTTCCATGATGAATCTTACTTTGAGGCGGGAGGCTTCGTTCGCACCGCAAAAAGTGTCAACAACATAAAGTTTCTTATTGGATAGTTGTTTGGTAACAAGGTCTTTAAGCACACCCCATGAAGCCTTGGGCAGAGGTTTGTTGTCGTTTTTATATTCGTCCGAAGTCCACCATATGGTGTCTTTGGAAACATCGTCCATTACAATGAATTTGTCTTTGGGTGAGCGTCCTGTATAAACACCTGTCATCACGTTGACAGCACCCATTTCTGTAAGCTGTCCCCTTTCAAATCCCTGTAAGCTGGGATCGGTTTCATCTTTGAATAATTGTTCGTATGAAGGATTGTGAACAATCTCTGTTGTACCTCCGATTCCGTACTTTGTTAGATCTAATGATTTCATTTTTAAATGATTAAAGAATAAATGTATTGAAAACTCCTTATTGCGTCAATTTTACCGGGTGCAAAAATAAAAAATAAAATCGGATGCTGCTAATTAATTAAGGAAAAATTTCTGTAATTACTGAAATTTTTTTATGGTTTCCAATACGCGTTGTTTTATTTCGGCTGCACCAGGATTGAGTTCTTTGCTGCTGAATGTGCCTTTTTTGCAGTCGATCCGTTCATAAACCATTAAATAGAGGTTGAAAATAATCGCCAGGCTAAGCTGGGACGCAGGCTCCATAAGGGGTTTTATTCTTTGTATTGTATTGTGGGTTTTGATGCGGTATTGTTCGGCAATTTCACAGTAATCGGCCATCATGTTGCGAAAGCCCTGACAAAGAGGATCTCCTTTGGCCATTTGTTGAAGCATGTCGCGGCTGAGGCCGTGTTTTTGCATTAAATCGTCGGCATAATACATCAGGTTGTTGCGCTGGTCTTTGACGAAATCGCGCATAATATGCACCAGGTAACTGAAAACGGCACAGGAATTTGCTGCTTCGCGTACGTCAAACAAAGGCGGCAGGTAAGTATTCTCTGTTTTTCTCAAACCGGCTAGGTGTACAAAAATGGAGGCCGGGGCAACAGAGGCTCCTTCGGCGTAATTCAAAAAAGTCTGCAAACTGGCAAAGCCATCGTGTTTAATGTCGTAAATCATGGCCTGGGCAAAAGCTCTCATGGTCCAGACAGGAATACCAAATCTTTTGAAAGTCAATGAGAATTCCTGTACAAGGGGGATATTTGAACTTGGCTTTTCAATTTCGCCCAACCATTTATTGACCTCTGCCATTAGTTGTTCTTTTTCAGCCAGAGAAATATTTGGATGTTCCGTTTTGTAATTGTCCACCAAATCGTCAATGGCACGCATCAATTTATAACAGATGATGGCTGCCTGGTAGCGTTCTTCTTCCCAGAAGCCGGCAGCAATAAGTATGTTGGGGTGATCTGTTATGTGTTCAAAATCCAGGGAGTTGCAGTGTTCAATAAATTTTTGCTTAAAGGCATCCATGGCGTAAATGTTTATTTGAAATCTTTCAAAATGCGTTGAGAACAAAGTTTGGCCGAAAGCAAGACCAGAGGGACTCCGTTTCCGGGATGTGTGCTGCCGCCTGCAAAATAGAGATTCTTATACCTGGCGTGTTTATTGTGTGGTCTGAAATAACCCATTTGGAGTATATTGTGATTGATGCTGCCAAAAACAGATCCTTTACATACATGCAAGAGTGACTGCCAGGTTTGGGGCAGATAGCAGATTTCAAACTTGATGTGTTCTTCAATATCGTTGAGCCCTTGCTTTTGGAGCCTTGCTATGACATACTCACGGCCGATTTGCTTTAATTGTTGCCACTGATCCCGGTTGGATTCATCCAGATGCCCCACGGGAATGATCACGGTCATGCTTTCTTGTCCTTCTGGGGCAGCCGTGGCATCGGTACGGGCCGGTGTGTGAATGTAGAAACTGGGTTCATTGCTCATGCTGTTGTGTTTAAAGATAGTCTCCAGGCCTTTTTTGTAATCAGCCGACAACAGCACGTTGTGATGTCCTAATTGGGGATATTGTTTATCCAGTCCCCAATGAAATACAATGGCTGAACAGGAATAAGACTTGCGTTCAAGTTGCTTCGATTTTCTGCCGGGAGGCAAGAGTTCTTTGTATACATAGGGTAAGTCGGCATTGGCTACAATTATGTCAGCTTCGTGCAGCGATTGGTCAGCAAGCTGAACACCACTTACTCGGTTCTTGTCGGTCAGGATACTTTGAACCTCCGTATTGCACTGTAATTCAACACCCAGACTCAGTGCTTTTTCCCGCAAGACTTCTACTATGCGATGCATGCCACCGGCAGGGAAAAGCGAACCTTCGCTGAGTTCTGCTGCAGGTAGCATCGAAAACAGGGCAGGAGCCTTTAACGGGTTTTGCCCCACGTAAATATTCTGAAAGGTAAAGGCGGTTTTGAGGTAGGAATGTGTAAAAAAACGGGCAACGTATTGCTGATGACGGATATGGATTTTAAGCGCAGCCAGCAGCCTGAGATTTTTCAGGTTGACAAAATCAAACAGCCTGTAGAAATTTTTTCCCAGCAAATGCTCCATGGCAAGCTGATACATCTTGTAACCTGTGGCAACATATTTCTGAGCTTGTTTGTAACTGCCAGGCTCGGTTTTTTCCAATTGCTCCTTAAGATAGGCTTCGTTGGTGCTAAAGTCGAGGAAATCTGTTTCGTTATAAATAAGTCTGTATATGTCGGGGAGATCGGTCCCGGGCAAATCCTTGTCGAGTGACATGCCCAGGTAGTCGAATACTTCCCGGTAAATTCCCGGCATCAGAAAGATGGTTGCACCCAGGTCGAAGCGATGTCCTTCGCGCCGAATAATTCCGCAGCGGCCACCGGCTTCGGGATTTTTTTCAAAAATACTTACTTTAAAACCCTGTCTTGCCAGGGCTATGGAGGTGGCCAGACCGGCTACTCCTGCACCAATAATAATGACTCTTTTGTGTTTCATGATGTAAAGATGTCCGGCAGTTTCTTTTAGGGGGTATTTACTCAGCCAGAGGACAATGTTATTATTTCGAAATAGGTTGTCTGATCTTGTTTTTTAGTTGGTCTTCAGCGCCTGGTTTAAAAACATCAGGCTTTGTTCGTGCATGGCACGACTAAAAAAATGCGGAGAATCCCAGATTTCCGTCCGGAGCTGATCGCCTGCTCCCTGGTTTTCCCAGACCTGGTGCATTGATTCAAAGGCATCCCGACAGCCTTGCAGGGGAAAGAGTTTGTCTCGGCTGCCGTTGATGAAATACATGGGTTTGGGACAGGCTATAGAAGCCACATGTGGATAATCCATGTAATTACGGATATCCGGCAGCAACATGGAGTAAGCGCTACCGCCCTTGTTTTGATTGTTAGTCAGGGTCATCAGGTGCTCAGTGGTGTTCATCCAGCAAACGGCTACCGCGGCACTGA
>JAAZGQ010000043.1 GCA_012511135.1 Bacteroidales bacterium
TCCACAGGAAGATCGATCTTTTGCAAAGTACGGTATTGTACATTGTAACAATGAAGGCTTACTTTGCTGTTATTTTCTCCGGCACGCGGGTACTTGAAGCGCTTTTCGCCGGGATGGTATTTATATTCCGGATATTCGGGCCCGGAGGCTCCGTACATGCTAAAAAAATGCTCCGGCACTGCCCTTTCGTCGAAACGCACAAAACACAAAAATTTACTGTCGGCTGTCCATTCGTACATCCGGGTAACCAAAAACTCTTCTTCGTACACCCAGTCGGCAACTCCGTTAATAATTTCGTTGTGGCTCCCGTCAGAGCTCACTGCCACTTCGGTCTTGAAATCCAGCTTTTTAATGAAGAGGTTATTGTTTCTGGCAAAAGCAAGCATTCTGCCGTCCGGCGAAAAAGAAGCATCCCTGACAGGAGATTCAACTGTAAGGGAATCCATTATATTGTGCAAACGATCATACACAAAGTATTCTGCCGTAAACGAACGCCTCCAGATTGGTTTTTTGTTCTTCCACACCAGGATCATACTTTCCTGAGGGTTGAACTCAAAACCATCCATTCTTTCCATACGCACATTTCGGGTAGTCTCTACATTCAACAAAGTGTCGAGCAGTTTGCCGCTTTTGTAGTCGTAGCTCAGCAACAGTTTGCCGTCTTGACTCAGACAGGCGTAGGAACTGCCATTGTTCATAGATTGCCAGCCTGAAGGAATCTCGGGTCTGTATGCCCCCATTATGATGGAATCCAACTCAATTCCGGCTGCTTTTAGCGTAAAAAGTTGAAAGATCAGGCTTAGCAGTATCAATAGTACACGAAAAGTTTTCATAAGAGAAGGGTCTGAATCATTGAAATACGGACAAAGGTAAAAAATTGTTCCGACTTGCAGAAGGCTTTAATTAAGTTTGTACTTTTGCCGGGCTATGCATAAACTCTATTATAGTTTTCCCGAATTTCTCAGCCAACACTTCGAAGGGAAAGTTCAAAAGATATCTCTGGATGCAGGTTTCAGTTGTCCTAACCGGGACGGCAGTCTGGGGCTGGGAGGCTGCAGCGATTGCAATAACCTGAGCTTCAACCCCTCTTATTGCAGCACCATAAAAAGCATCAGCGTACAATTGGCCGAAGGGAAAGAGTTTTTTGCCCACAAATACCCAAAGATGGATTATCTGGCTTATTTTCAATCGTATACCAACACTTACGATAAACTGGACAAACTCATAGACTTATACGAAGAAGCCTTGCGTTTTCCGGGTGTGAAAGGATTGGTGATAGCTACCCGACCCGATTGTCTGCCGGAGGACTTGCTCGACTACCTTAAACAACTGGCTAAGCGCTGCTTTCTGCTGGTCGAACTCGGAGTAGAATCCACCTTAGACAGAACCCTTAAGGAAATTGGCCGGGGACACGATTATGCCTGCTCAGCGAGTGCTATCCATCAACTATCCCAACGCAAAATCCTATGTGGAGCTCATATTATTTTGGGCTTGCCGGGTGAAAGCAGAGAAGACATGCTCTCGCATGCCGGGCGTCTGAATGCTTTGCCGATTAACAGCCTTAAATTGCATCAATTGCAACTGATAAGAGGAACCAGGCTTGAAAGACAAGTCAGGGAAAACCCCGCCTATGTAAGCTTATTTGATGCTGATTCCTACGCCCGTTTAGTCATAGAATTTATTGAACGCCTCAGGCCGGATTTGGTGTTGGATCGTTTTGTCTCTCAGTCTCCTGCTGAATGGCTCATCGGTCCTGACTGGGGGATGAAGAATTACGAATTCAGCCATAAGCGGGAAAGAATGATGCGTACCGGAGGGCATTTCCAAGGCAGACTATACTCCCATCCGACAGTTTAAAATCAGAAATCACCGGCCCTGAATGGTTTCCAATGTCCAATCACATAGTTCTTTACGAGATTCTTTATCCCTGATCTTAGCTGAAAGGCACATTATTTTGCAGTTCTTAAAACAAAAGCCGCTTACAGTGGCATACTCCGACTCAGGATTTTGTGCTTCCATGCACAGGAAAACAGCTGTGTCTGCTCCCTGTTCAGGCCTTTTGATCAAGGGACGGAACAAAGCGTCAGTCAGAGGATCGAACCAGCGTTTCATTGTGATCATTTTGGTGCTGACTATGCCGGGATCTACAACCAACACCCGTATACCCTGCCCGGCAAGTCTGTCAGCCAGTTCCAGGCTATACATCAAGATGGCTCTTTTGGAACGCGCGTAATTGAATATACGCATGAAACCAACACCCGACCCGGGCTTAAACATGTTTTTATGCAAACGGTTGATACGATAAGAACAAGAGGTCGTATTGATTATCAACGAACCTTTATGCATGCATGGGATTAGCAGCTCGTTTAGCAAAAACAAGCCCAGGTAATTCACCCCTATGGCTGTTTCAAAACCATCTTCGGTTAGGCTGAACTTCGCTGGCAACACCCCTGCATTGTTGATCAGGGTATGAATGCTATACTTTTTTTGGGCTATCGTTCCGGCAAATTGACGAATGGAAGCAAAAGAAGCCAGATCCAGGCTGATAAGCTCTATATCAGCCCCTGCATTGCTTTGCTCAATAGCATACTTCACAGCCCTTGACTTTTCCGGATTGCGACAAGCCATAACGATGCGAATTCCACAATCCGCAAGGCGCTTAACTATGGCTTTGCCTATTCCTGCAGAAGCTCCGGTGATTATAATAACTTCTTTTGATTCGGACATTTCAACTATTAAAATACAAAGATACTCAAAAAGCAAAAGACAAGGCTGAGTGCATTTTTTTTGTTTTCTTTGCACATAGAAATTCTCTGCGATGAAAAAAATTAATCAACAGCCTGCAAAAACTTTTGTACTGCGCAGCAGCCTCCTTCTGATTTTCTGTCTAAGCCTCATGACAGCCAGGACTGAAAATACCGATCTTAGCTTTCTGCAAAGCCTGATCAACGACAGCCAGACCTTGCTGATGCGTGCTGTAGAAGGGCTACAGGATGGGAATTATGCCACCGGGGCCAGGCAAGATTTACAAACAGCCCTGGCTCCTGCCCTGGATTTACTGAAAGACTCTACGGCCACTCAGGCAGTCATCGATCAACAAACCGATCAACTTCATCAGGCCTTTCTCGATTTTTCAGATAAACGCCTTGGCATAAGAGATCCGTGGCAGACTGATAATTACATGCACCTGGCCTCGTCCACCGTCAACTGGGCTCACTACAATGTGCACGACCCTACGGTTATCCGAAGCAGAGGTTATTTTTACGAATACGGCACCGACGCCGCCTGGGGATTCAGCGTAAAAGGCATACCCTACCGACGCAGCCGTGACCTGGTTAACTGGGAATACCGGGGCACAGTTTTCGACGCTTATCCTCAGGAAGTACTCAACTGGAAAAACAGCGTCGATCCCAACAACAGCAGAACCATGACCGGCATCTGGGCTCCTTATATTCTGAAAGCAGGCAACGAATACCGGCTCTATTATTCTGCCATCTTCAGCGATGCCGGCAGAGCCATGATCGTACTGGCCACTTCCGACAGCCCCGAAGGCCCCTGGACCAACCGGGGATGGATAGTTCATTCCACCAACACTACAGTATTCAACGCCATCGACCCGAGCGTGACTGCAGGAAAAGACAACAGCCACTGGATGTTGTGGGGCTCCTGGACCCAGGGCATTTACGCCATTGAACTAGATCCCGCTACAGGTTTGCGCAAAGGCGATCTCTACAGCTACAAACGCATTACCCGAAACGGCCCGCAAAACACCTGGGGCTGGACCTCCTCTTACGAAGGACCCGAGGTGATTTACCATCCTGAGCTGGATTATTATTACCTTTTTGTAGCTCATGGTGCCCTGGGGAATGTTTATCACACCAGAGTGGCCCGATCCAGAAAACCCGACGGCCCCTACTACGACTATTACGGGAATAATGTCAATTACACTGTCAACAAAGACATTTACCCCCTAGTCTGCTATCCTTATCAGTTTCAGAACCACAGCGGCTGGCAGGGAATTTCGCACGTCAGTGCCTTTGCTTCGGGAGGAGATTATTTTTTGATGAACCAGGGACGTCCCTCCTTTCTGCCGACCATGATGATTATGCATACCCGCAAAATCTTTTGGACCCCGGACGGCTGGCCCGTCGTCAGCCCTCAACGTTATACCCGGCCGGGCATCATGCCGGCCATTACAGAGGATTCCATCATCGGCAAGTGGGAAGAAATTCGACTGTACGAACTTATGATGTCCAACGGCCTGGCCGAACCTCTGGGAGACGACGATGCCCCCGATAAGTTTCTCTGTAAAAGCAATCTTATGACTTTCAACCCCGACGGCCGCTTCAGTTCGGGCTTCGGATCTGGCAGCTGGATCTTTGAAAACGATACGCTATACATCAAACGAGACAAGGACAGCAAATCTGTTCCATTGATTTTGTCCTATGAACTGGACTGGGAAAACCACCGTCCTAGTCTTGTCTTTACTGGAATTGATCCCAACAACGCCCGTTCGCTCTGGGCCAAAAAGCTGCCGGACAAGATCAACACCTACAATTGGGTAAGCAATGGCAGTTTCGACGAGGGGCTGAAGGATTGGGTACTCAACACCTACGGAGGCAATTTCAGCGAGAGCGTGGTTTCTACCGCCTATGCCAGTGGCCAGGCCTTTTATGTCAAAGTCAACAGCCCGGCAAGCAATTACTGGGACAGAGAGCTCAAATGGAGAGTCCCGGTAAGGCGGGGCCTGCGCTACAAAATCAGCTTTCTGGCCAAATCCAATTCCCAGGAGCCTTTTCACATCGAGATGCAGCGCCTGGACGGCAGTGCCTACAACCTGAGAACCACTTTCATCTGCAACACGGCCATGCGGACTTCAACTTTCATTACCGGAGATGCAGGAGAATCCAGCGGAATCTACGTGCTGAACTTTCAGTACGGCACTCATCCCGCAGGCACAGAATTGTGGATAGACGAAGTTAAAATTGAGGAACTCTCCGGCAACGACTACGGCAACTACGTCACCAACGGTGATTTTGAAACCGGAACCCAGGGCTGGGCCATGAACTACTCCGGCAACGTAGCCCTCAGCCTGGACCAGACTGATCCAATTGCCGGACAATCTTCTCTATACGGCAAAGTGGCCAGCACATCGAGCCTGGTAAGAAGTACGACCGGCTGGAAAATCTATCTTTTCAAAGGCAGACAATACCGGCTGGAATTTGATGCCCGGGGCAGTGAAGCAAGTGTTCTCAGCGTATTTTTTGACACCCAGAGCACTAAAAGAACAGAAAGCAGGCTCAATCCCGAAACCCGACATTATAGCCTGGTACTGGACAGCCTGAGCGAATCAAAGGAATATATCCTCAACTTTTCGTTCAGCAAAAATCAGCAGGGCAGTGAATGTTGGCTGGACAATATCAGACTTTGTGATTATACAGAACCTGTCTCAATCGAAACACCTGACCGGGAAGCCGAAGGCAAGACCCTGCTGTATCCCAATCCCAGCTCGGGTTTGCTCTACCTGGACGAGCTATCGGCATTGCCACAGGACATGATAAGAGTATACAACACTTCCGGTGCGCTGGTCAAAGAATTTTCAATTCAGAGCAGGGAAATGAATCTCTCTGATCTACAGCCGGGTTTGTACTATATTCAACTGTATCGGAAGGGCAAACAACAAATGCATAAAATTCTGCTTAAATAACAAGACTCAAGTATATGGACAAATTAAACATCATAAAAGTCGGTGGCAAAATAGTAGAAGACCCTACAGCCCTGGAACAATTTCTTGTGGACTTCGCCAAATTATCCGGGCATAAACTGCTGATTCATGGCGGAGGCACTTTGGCCACTGAACTGGCCGAACAACTGGGTGTAGAAAACAAAATGACCGAGGGCCGGCGAATAACCGATGCCGAAACGCTCAAAATTGTTACTATGGTCTACGGAGGCTTGATCAACAAAAACATCGTTGCACGTTTGCAAGCCAAAAACATAAATGCGCTGGGGCTCACCGGAGCAGACCTGAACCTGATCCGATCGCTCAAAAGACCGGTAAAGGAAATTGATTATGGCTTTGTGGGCGATGTTCAGGAAGTACAGGGCGATGTGATAGCAGACTTATTAAAACTGGGCATAGTACCGGTGCTGGCTCCCATCACCCACGACAAAAAGGGACAATTGCTCAACACCAATGCCGACACCATAGCTGCCGAAACAGCCAAAGCCCTGGCAGACTACTTTGAGGTTCACCTCATTTACTGCTTCGAAAAAAAAGGAGTACTAATGAACCAGGAAGACGAAAACAGCGTAATTTCGGAAATCGATACAGCCTTATTCAAAGAATACTTAGA
>JAAZGQ010000397.1 GCA_012511135.1 Bacteroidales bacterium
ACAAAAAACAAAGCAACGCCTACGACGCTGATAATTGCACCAAATACTTCGGCTGTGCGCACTTTTTGTTTTTGAATAAAGACAGCCGGAATTAAAATCAGAATAGGGGTGGTGGCCATAATGGTTGAGGCAATGCCGCTGGCAGTGTATTGAACGGCCATCAGGGAGCCGGCCACGCCCAGGAAGGGACCGAAAAAAGTAGCCAGTAACACTGACCAGGCGGCCTTTTTATTGTATAGCGCAGGTTTTAGATCTTTGAGTTGATTGGTAAGCATCAGAATAATTACCAGCGAAATAGCCGATATAACCATGCGCATTTGCGAAGCGGCAAAAGGGATCATTTGTATCACTTCCTGCGAGCTGCCTTCGGCACTCAAACTGTAGTATTGCATGCCCAGTTTGCTCAACACCAGTCCCACACCTTGTCCCACGCCGGCTCCTATGCCAAGCAACACCCCTTTCAAAGGTAATTTTAAACGATATTGATTGCGGCCTCCATTCCCGGATTTATGTCGACTTAAGATAGAAATAGCGATTCCGGCCAGGGTGACTGTCATCCCCAATACGCCCATCCAGCCCATTTTTTCGTCCAAAATATAAAAACCGGCGATAGCGGCTGCAGGAGGGGCCAGAGTCATAAATAATTGCCCGAAGCGGGAACCTATTACGACATAAGAATAAAACAGACAGAAATCGCCAAACACAAAACCGACCAAACCCGAGATAGACATCCAAAACCAGGTTTTGGCATCGGCAGCCTGAGGCAGAAAATGCCCGGAGAACACCATTAGCAAAAGGCCGGTGAACAAAAAAGCCAAAACCAGCCTCAGGAAATTGACCGGCAAATGCCCCAGTTTTTTACTGGCGTATTCTATAAACAAGGCCGTGAAAGTCCACATAAAGGCCACCAGCAGCGAAATCAGTTCTCCAAGATACACAGAAATCAATTTAGGAATAAGAAAAAGCCCTCCATAAGGAGGGCTCAAAATTACAAAAAAATATGGAAGATTTATAAGCCTGTGGCTTTATAAAGAGAGGTATAAATTCACCGTGGCGTAGTACAAGGAGCTCCCGTTTTTTGGTGTTATCATCCTGAGGTTAGGAGCCAGTTTAATGTTTTTGGTTATAGAGTATTGTAAGCCAAGTACGAGCATCTGTTCGTCCTTGGGATTCCAGGTATTCAAGAGATCGCTGTAGTCTTTGTTGGAGGCGGCATAGTCCCAACGTCCAAAGAGCTGAAAATCTTTGGGCAGTCTGACCGTAGTGTAGGCCGAGAAACCGTATTGATTTGTGTCGTCCCGAAATTGAGCATGATACATATGGACGTATTCGGCTCCCAGCGAGAATGCCTCGTTTTTGTAGCCGGCAAAAAAGGATGTGATTTGTTTGCTTTTATCGTGTGAGAGATTGTTCGGGTCTTTGTCGTGCCTGTCGTAATAGAGTCTGAAGCTCAATTCTTTGATGGGAGTAATCCTGAGGCCGCCTCCGTAGCGAAAATATTTATCGGTGTTTAGTTTTTTGTATCCTTCTCCGTTGGTGATGGTTACATCTGCGCTCAGGAGATCGTTGATGCGGTATTCCACACTCAGTCCGGCATCTGCAGTGGTACCGTAGCCATAAATGTCGTGAAAGGACTTCAAAATATAGCGATAGCCCCAGAATTTCTCTTGTACCTTAAATTGTTTCAGTCCAATCAGTCCTGCATCCAGGCTGAAATCTCCTTTTTCCCAGCTGAGCATGGCATTTTTGACATAGGCGATGCGTTCAAGCGACGAGCCGGCCAAATTACTGCTGCCCATGTCGAAAATTACTTTACCGGACCAATTTGGGCTGAAGGCATATTGATAACCCAGGTAGGCTCGCTCCAGTCCAAAACCTGTTTCGTCGGCCACAGTGCCAAAACCGGTGTGGAAATCGCTAAAAATGGTAATAATGGGCTTTCCGTTAGCTTTGAAATCAGATTTGGCTTCCTGTGCCTTAACTAAAAAGGCAAGAAAGCTGGTCATCAGGAGTATAAAAGAGAGCTTGATTTTCATAACAAAAGCATTTTTATGAATAATAGGAGTAATGATTTAGTAATTATAGCTGCATGGTTTTTGTTTCTGAAGTTGCCGGAGACGGATGTTTTCTCAGACTGAATTTGAACATCAGGCCTCCTTCGGCTCTGTTTTCTGCCATAATGCTGCCCTGATGAAACAAAACCGCATGTTTAACAATAGAGAGGCCCAGCCCGGTTCCTCCGGTACGGCGGTCGCGACTTTCTTCGAGCCGGACAAAGCGGTCGAATATTTTCTGCAGGTATTTTTCTTTGACACCAAAGCCTGTATCGTAGAACCGGAAGTGGAAAAAGTGGGTATCTTCTTTGGTACATTCTATTAGAATGGTAGTATTATTTCCTGCATAATTAATGGAATTTTCAACCAGATTCCTAAAGATGGCATGCACCAGGTTGTGATTGCCCGATATATCCAGATCCCTTTCCAGTTTGTTTTCTATTGTCATGCCGGCTTTGTCCAGTTGAGCCTGAAGTTCGTTGATGACATCCTCGGCGATCTTGCCAATATTTACTTTTTCTCTGGGGAAGAGGGTTGAGGCTTCTTCGAGCTTGGTAATCAGTGCAATGTCCTTAATAAGAGCCGACAGGCGCAAAGTTTGTGCGTAAGCTCTTTCTACAAAGTATTTCCTTTTGGAGCTTTCAAGCTCTGCATTTTCGTTCAGGATTTCCAGATAACCCTGTATGCTGCTTACGGGCGTCTTGAGCTCGTGAGCGATGTTGTTGGTCATTTCCTGTTTAAGCTTGCGGTTGCGCTCTTTTTCAAGATCGGTTTGTTTTTTGCTGGTTTCGAGCTGCTCGTAGAGCTTGATTATTTTTTTACCGATAATGCCGGAATCGGTATCAGGGAATTGAAAACTCTTGTAATCTA
>JAAZGQ010000398.1 GCA_012511135.1 Bacteroidales bacterium
CTATGGGAGCCAGAATAACGGGTGTAGGCTCCAATTTGTTAAGTATAGAAGGAGTGGACAGCCTGGGTGCTTGTTCCATGACTGTCTTGCCCGATATGATAGAAGTGGGCAGTTTTATAGGAATGGCCGCCATGACCGCTTCTGAACTGACCATTAAGGATGTGGCTTACGATGAATTGGGTTTGATTCCCGACAGTTTTCGTCGTCTGGGCATTCAACTGGAACGCAGAGGCGACGATATTTATATTCCTGCTCAGGAAAGTTATACCATCGAGACTTTTATTGACGGTTCTATTATGACGATTGCCGATGCACCCTGGCCAGGTTTGACCCCCGACTTGCTAAGTGTATTATTGGTGGTGGCTGTTCAGGCCAAAGGCAGAGTGCTGATTCACCAAAAAATGTTCGAAAGCCGCCTGTTTTTTGTAGATAAACTCATCGATATGGGAGCTCAGATTATTCTCTGTGATCCTCACAGGGCCACCGTAATAGGCCTGGGACGACAACAGGTGCTCCGGGGTGCATGCATGACTTCGCCCGATATACGGGCCGGTATTGCCTTGCTTATTGCTGCCATGTCGGCACAGGGAGAGAGCCGCATTTTCAATATTGAGCAAATAGACCGGGGTTACGAACGTATTGACGAGCGCCTGAACGCCTTGGGTGCAAGCATTAAACGCATGTAAATGATTAAGTCGTCAGAGGTATTCGGCATTGGTCGTTTCGCCAAACCTCACGGTTTGGGGGGAGAACTGGTTTTTATATTTACCGATGAGGTGTTTGATCGTACCCAGGCTCCCTTTTGGCTGTTGGAAATTGATGGGATTCTGGTACCTTTTTTTGTGGAGTCTTACCGTTTTCGTTCCGAAAATTCTGCTCTGGTCAAGCTTGAAAACATCGATAACGAATCAGAGGCTCGTTTTTTGGCAGACAGGCAGGTTTTTTACCCCAGGGACTACGCTGATGGATTTGCTCCGGAAATTTCGGAGGATAGCTGGGATTTTTACCTGGGATTTGAAATTCGTGATGTTCGGAACGGCCAAAGCCTGGGTCTTATTGATGCTGTTGATAGCAGTACTCAAAATGTGCTCTTCCGGCTTAAAACACCGAATAATGAATTGTTGATTCCTGCCACCGAAGATTTTATACACACTAAGGACATTGAGCGCAGAATTTTATTTATGAAACTCCCCGAAGGCCTTAGCGATATTGAGCAATAATGATGATTCACTCAACAACCCTGAGCATAGGTTACCTGCACAAAGCAAAGCCAATAGTCGTACAAAAAGACTTGAATCTTGAACTGGCCGAGGCAGAAATGCTTGCCCTTATTGGGCCCAATGGTTGCGGTAAATCAACCTTGCTCCGTACCCTGAGTGGCTTGCAGGCTCCCCTGAAGGGATCTGTTCTGGTGGGCGACAAAGAACTGGGAAAGCTCAGTATGCAGGAAAAGGCTGCTCTGTTTGCCCTGGTGCTCACCGAGCCGGTACAAATAGGATATTGTACAGTGAATCAACTCGTAAGCATGGGACGTTATCCGCATACCGGGCGTTTTGGCCGGCTCAACAGAGAGGATCATAGGATGGTAGATAAAGCCCTGGAACGGGTACACCTGAGTGATCTGGCTCAGAGGCCTTTGACAGAGCTATCCGACGGAGAGCGACAAAGAGCTATGGTGGCCAAAGCCTTGGCCCAGGATACTCCGCTCATTTTTCTGGATGAACCTACGGCGCATCTGGATCTTAGCAACAAAGTAGAACTGATGGTTCTGTTGAAAGATCTTGCACGCGATACCGGCAAAACTGTTTTGCTGAGTACCCACGAATTGGAACTTGCCCTGCATTTGTCTGACCGGATTTGGTTGATGAAACCGCAAGCCGGGGGCATAGAAGCAGGAACTCCTTCGGAGCTGATTGCTCAACAAAGCTTACAGCATATTTTCAAAAATGATTTATTCGGATTTGAACCCGAAACCGGCAGGGTTCTTATTTTTTAGAAACAGAGGCCTTGAATTATCGGCTCTAAGTATTACCTTTGCAAGTCTGTTATCCAAATTATGGGAAAATTCAAAGACTATCAGAATCGCCTGAGGCAGAAGTTCCGTTTTATCGTGCTGAACGAAAACACTCTGGACACACTGTTCTCCTCACGTGTTTCGCGGATGGATGGTATTTTGATTTCTCTCGGAACAATTCTGGTGATAGCTGCCCTTTTGTTCGTCTTGCTTTTTTATACACCGCTCAAAGTGTATTTACCCGGTTATCTCGATCCTAAACTCAAACAACAAATGGTCAGCGATGCTTTTCGCCTCGATTCTTTGTCTAATGAGTTAAGTAAACACGAGGCTTATATGTCTGTTATTCAGATTATAATGGCGGGAGAACAACCCCTGGACAGCGTAATAAATCTCGATACACTTGCCAGTCAACAAATCACTCTGATGGAGGCCAGTCCGGCCGAATTGGATTTTCGTCAGCAATACGAAGAGAGCGAAAGATACAACTTAAGTGCTTTTAATCAAAAGATACCCACAGACGGCTTATTGTTCTACAATCCTGTCAAGGGAACCGTCGTTTCCCATTTTAATCGCAACGAAAAAAGATTTGGCATAGATATTCAGACCCTGTCTCAGCAAAGTGTGTTGTCGGTATTGGACGGTACTGTAATCTTTGCGGCTTATACGTCTGATTATAATTATGTTGTCCATATACAGCACAACAACGATTTTGTATCGGTATACAGACAAATGTCTGAATTGCTCAAAAAAGCCGGAGACCAGGTCAAGGCCGGTGAGGCCCTGGCTTTTGTAGGGAAGTCTGCCCTTAAATCCGAAATTCCCCTCTTGCATTTTGAATTGTGGTACAAAGGCCTTCCCCTCAACCCCGAAGATTATATCGTTTTCTGATGAATTCCGGCAATACTGAACACATAAAACAAATAGCTATACTTGGGTCTACCGGGTCAATAGGTACACAGGCTCTGGAAGTAATATCTGAGCATCCTGAAGAATTTCAGGTCTATGCTCTGACAGCCAACAACCAGGTTGAGCTCCTGATAAAGCAAGCTAAAAAGTATCAGCCTGAAATTGTTGTTATTGCCAATACAGATTATCTGCCACGCCTGCGTGAAGCCCTCAAAGACCTGCCCATAAAAATCTACGCCGGCGCTGACGCCATTGAGCAAGTGTGCGAGTCGGGACCTATCGACATAGTTTTGACAGCTATGGTAGGTTATTCAGGCCTGAGGCCTACACTCAGGGCCATCAAAGCCGGTAAAAGCATTGCACTGGCCAACAAGGAGACTATGGTGGTAGCCGGTGAAATCATCAACGAACTGGCTCATAAGCATCAGGTGGCTATTTTGCCTGTCGACTCGGAACATTCGGCCATTTTTCAATGTCTGGAATACGCCAATCCTCTGGAAAAAATCATATTGACTGCTTCGGGAGGTCCTTTTAGAAAGTTTAGCCTGGAAGAACTCAGGACTGTAGGCAGAGAGCAAGCCCTGAAACACCCCAATTGGGCTATGGGGGCCAAAATCACCATCGATTCAGCCAGCATGATGAATAAAGGTTTTGAGGTGATAGAGGCCAAGTGGCTGTTTGGACTGCGTCCTGAACAAATAGAAGTGGTAGTGCATCCTCAGTCTATAGTGCACTCCATGGTGCAGTTCAGAGACGGCTCAATCAAAGCTCAGCTTGGTTTGCCCGATATGAAGCTTCCCATCTTGTACGCTTTGACTTATCCCCGGCGTCTGGAAACTCATTATCCCAGACTGGACATAACTCAAATAGCTAGTCTGGAATTTGAAAAACCCGATTTGAAAAAATTTAGAAATTTAGCCTTGGCCTTCACGGCTATGGATGAGGGAGGCAATATGCCCTGCATTCTCAATGCCGCCAACGAAGTTGCTGTAGAGGCTTTTCTGCACGATCGCATAGCCTTTTTGCAAATGTCTGATTTGCTTGAATATACTATGGATAAAGCAGAATTTATAAAACGTCCCGATTACGAAGCTTATACCTGCAGCGATCAACAAGCCCGCCGGATAGCACAAGCTTATTTGGACAAATTGTCCTAACCATTTTATATTATACAAAAATTATGGATACTTTTTTGATCAGATTGCTTCAACTCATAGTCAGTCTCTC
>JAAZGQ010000399.1 GCA_012511135.1 Bacteroidales bacterium
AGGCATCGTGCTCTGCTACCGCAGGCAATTTATTGCGGGCGGACTGATTGCCTTGATTTTTACCGGCCTCAATATTCTGTGGGGACATCAGCAAATCACCTATTACCTTATTTTGACCATCGTCTTTTTGGCTCTGGTTTATTTGGTTTATGCTTTTAAAGAAAAACAACTAAAACATTTTGCCCTTTCTTCTGCTGTATTGCTGGTTGTTGCAGGTCTGGCTGTGCTTCCCGCCCTGGGATTTCTGATTCCCTCGGCCGATTACGCCAAAGAAACCATGCGCGGAGGAACGGTTTTGCAAACCAATCCCGAAGGCAAGCAAGAAAGTTCCGGGCTGGAAATTGATTATGCTTTTGCCTGGAGCTACGGTAGGGGTGAAACCATGACTTTGCTCATACCCAATTTTTACGGAGGCAGTTCGCATTATGCTTTAGGAAACGATTCTGAATGCTACAAACAATTGAGAAGTACCGGCCAGGCCAGGCAGTTTTGTCAGGCCGCTCCTACTTATTGGGGAGATCAGCCTTTTACATCAGGCCCGGTGTATGCAGGTGCCATCATTTGTTTTCTTTTTGTTCTGGGGCTTTTTATAGTCAAAGGCCCCGAAAAATGGTGGTTATTACTGGCCACCATCTTGGCAATAGTGATGTCCTGGGGACATAACTTTATGGCCTTCAATGAATTTCTTTTCAACCATTTGCCGCTGTACAATAAATTCAGGGTTCCTTCCATGTCACTGGTCATAGCCAATCTGGCCATGGCTGCCCTGGGCATTCTTGCTTTGAAAGAATTGTTGGATCACAGCAAAGAAGCTTATTTTGCAAAGACTTACTTTAAACCCTTGAGTATCTCCTTTGCAATCGTTGGAGGTTTATCCCTGGTCATTGCCTTGTTTGGCAGCAGCATGTTCGATTTTTCGGGTAATTCCGACGCCAACTTCCCGGCCTGGCTGGTAGATGCACTCAGGGCCGACAGACAACAAATGCTGCGTTCCGATGCCTGGCGTTCATTTCTGTATATACTTTTGGCTTTTGCTTTGATCTGGTTCTATATTAAAAAACCCTTTAAAGAAATTTACTTCGTTTTAGGACTGGGCTTGCTTATCGCCGTGGATTTGTGGACAGTAGACACACGCTTCCTGAACCACGATGATTTTGTACCCAAACAAAAGGCCAAAGAGATCTTGCCTACCGAAGCCGACTTACAAATTTTGCAAGACAAGGATCCCAATTACCGGGTACTTAATTTAACAAGCAGCACTTTTAACGATGCCCGCACCTCCTATTTCCACAAGTCCATAGGAGGGTACAGCGGAGCCAAACTCAGGAGATACCAGGATGTTATTGATTTTCATTTTTCCAAGGGCATCAATATGAATGTGTTGAATATGCTCAACACCCGGTATTTTATTCTGCCTTCGCAGGAACAACAGGGAAAAACCGTGGTTCAACGAAACTCGCAGGCATTGGGAAATGTCTGGTTTGTAGAGAAAATCAACTGGGTTGACGGCCCCGACGCTGAAATTGTCG
>JAAZGQ010000400.1 GCA_012511135.1 Bacteroidales bacterium
ATGAGAGGCAGTAATAATGTGCATGAAGACGAAACTTATTTTATTATACCCGATTCAATGACCCTGGTGCAACAAGGCTATGTAAATTACGGGGCAGCTCCCACCAAGCAAGATACCATCGATTACGTCGAAGATATATTACTGGAAGAAATGGCTATGGAAATGGCTTTCGAAGGCAATCGTTTTCACGACCTGATGCGCATAGCTTTCAGAAGAGCTGATAACGCATATCTGGCTGACAGGGTGTCTGCCAAGTACGAAGCCGGGGAACAGGCAGCCATGCATGACTTGCTTATGCTTCAGGATAATTGGTTTATACCGCAGGAATGACGGTTTGCGTTTATAGAGGAAAGAGTACAGTTTTATTTTGCCTTTTGGCTTTGATTCTGATATCGTGCAATACAACTCCTCCGGGAGTTGTATTGCCCTATACAGATAATTACGAAGATATTGCTTCTTTAAGGCATTACAAAGAATGGGGCACCTACAATGTGCATGACCCGGCCTGTATCAAAGCGGGAGACTATTATTACGTCTACAGCACCGATGCTTATTTAGGGAATCCGCTGGCTGAAGCAGGGACATTGGGCATCAAAACAGGCAATATACCCATTCGTCGCTCCCGCGATCTGATTCATTGGGAATTTGTAGGCTGGGCTCTGGATTCCATACCTGCCGAAGCTGTCCGTCATGTGCATCGGTTCAATAATAAGCAGGCTGCCGGCAATATTTGGGCTCCCTATGTTACAAAATACAAGGACAAATACAGGATGTACTTTTCTGTTTCGGCCTTTGCTACCAATGTTTCTTATCTGGGGCTGGCTGAAGCCGATAAACCCGAAGGCCGCTGGCGTTTTTTGGGAAAAGTGCTGAGCACCAATGCCGGGGATAAAATGAACGCCATCTATCCCTCGTTGATAACTGAGCGGCAACAAAGGCAATGGATGCATTACGGATCGTACTTCGACGGCTTGTATTGTTTGGAATTAAATCCTGAGACAGGTTTTAGCCTTGTTCCCGAAGACAAAGGTCATTGCACAAGCCGACGCTATAATTTGGCAAAAGACAACCTGGAAGCCCCTGAAATCATTTACAACCCGCAAACGGGATACTATTATCTTTTTGTATCCTACGATCCGTTAATGACCACTTACAACATCAGAGTGGGCAGGAGCAGACAAGCTCAGGGCCCCTTTCTCGATTTTTTTGGCAGAGACTTGAGTAAGTCTGACAACAATGTTCCTTTGCTCAGTCATGCTTACCGTTTCAACAATCACGCCGGCTGGGCCGGAACAGGTCATTGCGGCCTGGTAGATGACGGAGAAGGAAATTTTTATGTGCTTCATCAAGCCAGGCTTGCTCCAGAGAATCATCAAATGCTGTTGCACGTGCGGGAGGTCTTTTTTACCAGTGACGACTGGCCGGTATTTTCGCCCGAACGTTACGCCGGAATAAAAGCCTCAAGAATCAATAAAAAGCAATTAGCCGGGAAATGGGAGATTATTAAACTCAAAGAAAGTACATACAAAAGGCTTACCTACGCCGGCCAAATTCTTTGGGGTGAAAACAGGCTGGCCGATGAGGAAATCTGTATATCCAAATATTTTGTTTTTAACGAAGATGGCAGTGTGGAAGGATTTCTGGATGGTAATTGGTCATACCAAAATAATTGCCTTAAGCTCAATCTGGATGATATGCATTCTTCAGAATTGTTGGTGCACAGAGGCCTGGATTGGGAAAACAGTTGTGAAACTCTATTGTTTACCGGTTTAGACAAAAATGGCTGCAGCGTCTGGGGGAAAAAAATCTATTAAGCCATACAATAGGCTATCTCCCTTCTTTTTTGTATAATTGTTTCGATTTTCATTTTTTGAAAAGCATTTTGCATGAAAGAAATTAAGAAATGCTTGCTTAGGCTGCTCCTGTCGGCTCTGTTTTGTATTGCCGCTGTTTCTCTGCAGGCCACCGCTTATCATTTTAAACAATTGACATCTGACGAGCATTTATCTCAGAATTTCGTAGATGACATTTACAAAGACAGCAAGGGCTTTATGTGGTTTGCCACCTGGGGCGGCCTTGATTGTTACGATGCATACTCCATTACAAGCTATAACACCGGGAACGCAAAACTCAAAAGCAATTTTTGTTACTGTCTGGCCGAAGATAGCCATGAGCGGCTCTGGGTGGGAACGGATCTGGGTTTGTCCTGCATTGATTTGAATACCGGACAATCGCTCAAACTGATAGAAGAGAATGCCCAATATAAGAATGTGTTGTCTCAGGCGATCTATGCCCTGCATTGCGATAAGCAATCCAAGCTTTGGGTGGCCGGAGATCACGGTCTGGCCTGTCTGGTCTTTGATGAGCAAGGTAATATATCCAATTTTTACAGTTTGAACATGCTGTCGGTTCTTGCTCTGTGCGAAGATTATTACGGTCGCATTTGGCTGGCTACCTCCTCGGGAAAATTGCAGTGTCTTGCCAATAAAAATCCCGGACAATTTGATTTTGAAATACTTCCGGACTTGCTTCAACGCGAAACATTTGATTTTATACGCAGCATTTATGCAGACAGAATGGGCTCTCTGTGGATAGCCAGCTCTGTGGGCTTGTATCGCTATAACCCACATACCGACTTGCTGCAAGATTATACCTTTTCGGAAAACGAGCCGGGCTCTTTGCCCCATAGTTTTGTGAACGATGTCGTACAGGATAATACCGGCAATATCTGGGTAGCAACGCTGGGAGGATTGGCCTTGTGGAATCCCGCCACCGACGATTTTAGCTGTTTTCAGTCTAAAGACGCAGAAGAAAGCATAAATAACGATTTCTTGAATTCGCTATATGCAGACGATCGCAACATCCTGTGGATAGGAACAGAAAAGGGTGGTGTCAACTGGATGTTTGAGAAGCGAAAAATGATACATTCGCTTCGTTACAATCCTTCTGATCCCGGAAGTATTTATTCCGGGCCTGTCAATTCCATACTAGAAGACAGCAAGGGCAATCTCTGGGTAGGTCTGGTCGAAGGAGGCTTGCATTTCAGAGCCAAAGGCCGGGAGAACTTCAGGCATTATGTGCATAGCAACCAACCGAACAGTCTTTCGCAAAACACCGTTTCCAAAATATACGAAGATTCTGAATCCCATATCTGGTTGGGGACCTGGGGTGGGGGACTTAACTGTCTGCTTTCGGACGGCTCAGGATTCGAGTCTTATGTGCCGGGAGATGAAAAAGGCAGTATTGCAAGTCTCTTTGTTTCAGATATAGTCGAAGATAGTTTGCACAATGGTTTATGGGTGGGAATGAACAATGGCTTGCAGTTTTTCGACAAAGTGAGCGGGCAATTTCTAAATGTCTTTATTGGTTCGGAGATGCCTCATCCGCCTCAACAGGTGAATTTTTTGAAAATTGATCGAAAGCATCGCCTCTGGGTAGCTACCAATATCGGTTTGTATTGTTTTTACCTCAGCTCTTTTGATATTCCCGGAGTGCCTGCCAAGTATGATTATTTCAGATACAGCCTGCACGATCCTTCTTCGGGGCAGCTGGCCAAAATTATCAGTATTTATGAGGACGGCGATGTTCTCTGGTTTGGCAGTAACGGCGAAGGCTTGTACAAAATGGAGGAGTTTAATTCAGCTGAAAGTCCGGATTTAAAGAACAACCCGGCATTGGAAGGTCCGGGTGTTTATAAGACGGCAGAATCTTATGTGCGTTTTAGCAAATACGATAAAAGACAGGGTTTTGCCGATGATGTAATCTATACCATACTGAAAGACAACGACCACAACTTGTGGATGAGTACTAATAATGGCTTAGTTCGCTTTGACCCTCAAAATCTTGAGCATGTCAATTTTTCCAAAGAAGACGGACTGCTCAGTAATCAGTTCTACTGGATGGCAGCCTGTAAGGG
>JAAZGQ010000044.1 GCA_012511135.1 Bacteroidales bacterium
ATACATCGCACGTTGAATATCAAACTGAAAAACGTCACTACGCTCACGTAGACTGCCCCGGACACGCTGACTATGTTAAGAACATGGTTACAGGTGCTGCCCAGATGGACGGTGCCATTAAAGTTGTAGCCGCCACCGACGGTCCTATGCCCCAAACTCGTGAACACATCCTTCTTGCCCGTCAGGTAAACGTTCCCAGATTGGTTGTTTTCATGAACAAATGCGATATGGTTGACGACGAAGAAATGCTCGAACTGGTTGAAATGGAAATGCGTGACTTGTTGGGTTTCTATGAATTCGATGCCGAAAATACTCCTGTAATTCGCGGTTCTGCTCTGGGCGCCCTGAATGGTGTTGCCGAATGGGAAGACAAAGTGATGGAGCTGATGGCAGCAGTAGACACCTGGATTGATCTTCCTCCCCGTGCTGTTGACAAACCTTTCCTTATGCCCGTCGAAGACGTATTCTCGATCACAGGTCGTGGTACTGTGGCTACCGGCCGTATTGAAACCGGCATCATCAAAACTGGTGAAGACGTACAGATCATCGGCTTAGGAGCCAAAGGTAAGAAATCTGTTGTTACAGGTGTGGAAATGTTCCGCAAGATTCTGGATCAGGGAGAAGCAGGTGACAACGTAGGTTTGTTGCTCAGAGGTATCGACAAGGACGAAATCAAACGCGGTATGGTTATAACCCACCCCGGAAAAGTAACTCCTCACACCTCTTTCAAAGCTTCAGTTTATATCCTGAAAAAAGAAGAAGGTGGACGTCACACTCCGTTCCACAACAAATACCGTCCTCAATTCTATATCCGTACTCTTGATGTTACCGGCGAAATCACCCTTCCTGAAGGAACCGAAATGGTAATGCCCGGCGACAACCTGGAAATCAAAGTAGAATTGATCTATCCGGTAGCTTGCAGCGAAGGTTTGCGTTTTGCTATCCGTGAAGGCGGACGTACAGTTGGATCCGGCCAGATCACCGAGATTCTGGAATAATTAAGGCAAATATACTCTCGGCGGGACTATCTGATCGATAGCCCTGCCGAAGAGTGTTTTAATACGGGTCTAGCTCAGTTGGTAGAGCATCGGTCTCCAAAACCGAGTGTCGGGAGTTCGAGTCTCTCGACCCGTGCCATAAACCCCATCTTATGAAAAAGTTTTTTAAAAGGGTCGCCACCTATATCAAGGATGCATACAATGAACTCATACACAAGGTCTCCTGGCCTACTGCCTCTGAGTTGAGCAATAGTGCGATTGTCGTATTAACTGCTTCCCTTGTGATTGCATTGATTGTATTTGTAATTGATTTAGGCTTGGAAAATCTCATGACCTTCATCTACGAGAAGGTGTTTTAAGCTGTAGGAAAAATGTCTGACACAACAAAGAAATGGTACGTTTTGCGTGCTATTAGTGGTAAAGAAAACAAAGTGAAGGAATATATTGAAGCTTCCATCAATAAATCCTCCCTTGGTGAGTACGTATCTCAGGTATTGATTCCTACCGAAAAGGTTTATCAGTCACGTGCCGGAAAAAAGGTGCTCAAAGAGCGTTCCTATTTGCCCGGTTATGTTCTGGTCGAAGCCAATCTTGTAGGTGAAGTGGCACATGCTCTTCGTAACATTCCCAATGTTCTCGGTTTTCTGGGTGGAATGAACAACCCCCAGTCGCTCCGTGAGTCCGAAGTCAACCGTATTCTTGGAAAGGTTGATGAATTACAGGAAGCCGGAGACGATATCAGCATAAATTATTATGTTGGTGAGAGCGTAAAGGTGAATTTTGGACCCTTTAGCGGTTTTAGTGCCACTATCGAAGAGGTGAACAACGAGAAAAAGAAACTTAAAGTCATGGTGAAGATTTTCGGCCGGAAAACTCCGCTCGAATTGGGTTTTATGCAAGTGGAAAAAGAATAGAAGATGGTTACGCATCTTGGATTTTTTTTCAAAACAATCCTCAAATTTTAAATTAGAACAAAATGGCTAAAGAAATTGCCGGTCAAATCAAATTGCAAATAAAAGGGGGCGCGGCAAATCCCTCTCCGCCTGTAGGACCTGCTTTGGGTTCCAAAGGTGTGAACATTATGGAGTTTTGCAAGCAATTCAATGCCAGGACACAGGATAAGGCCGGAAAGGTGTTACCTGTTGTCATTACGTACTATTCCGACAAGTCTTTCGATTTTGTTGTGAAAACTCCTCCTGCAGCCATACAGCTGTTGGAAGCTTCCAAAACCAAATCGGGTTCGGCTGAGCCAAATCGCATTAAAGTAGCCGAAGTCACCTGGGAGCAGGTTAGAGCAATTGCGGAAGATAAAATGAGCGACTTAAACTGCTTTACGGTGGAATCGGCCATGAGAATGGTTGCCGGTACTGCCAGAAGCATGGGTATCAATATTAAGGGTGAATTTCCCACGAATAATTAAACTTCGACGAAAATGGCAAAATTGACAAAAAATCAAAAACTGGCTTTGGAGAAGATTGAAGTGGGTAAAACGTACACATTGAGAGAAGCCTCCGAACTGGTAAAGGAAATTTCCTATACTAAGTTTGATGCTTCGGTAGATTTGGACGTTCGCCTGGGTGTTGATCCTCGTAAAGCCAATCAAATGGTACGCGGCGTTGTGTCGCTGCCTCATGGAACCGGAAAAGAAGTACGGGTATTGGTATTGTGTACTCCGGACAAAGAAGCAGAAGCTAAAGAAGCCGGAGCAGATCATGTAGGTCTTGACGAGTATATCGAAAAGATTAAAGGTGGTTGGACAGATGTGGATGTAATAATCACTATGCCTTCAACCATGGGTAAAATTGGTGCTTTAGGCCGTGTTTTGGGACCAAGGGGTTTGATGCCCAATCCCAAAAGTGGTACTGTTACCATGGAAATCGGTAAAGCAGTTAAGGAGGTTAAACAAGGTAAGATTGATTTCAAGGTAGACAAGAACGGAATCGTTCATACTTCTATCGGAAAAGTCTCTTTTAGCCCCGATCAGATTCGTGAGAATGCCAAAGAGTTTATTCTCACACTGATTAAGTTGAAACCGACTGCTGCTAAAGGCACTTATATGAAGAGTATTTATCTTTCAAGTACAATGAGCAAAGGCATCAAAGTAGATCCTAAGGGCATTGAAGATTAAAAAACAGAACAATTATGAAAAAGGAAGATAAATATATTGCTGTTGAGCAAATTACTCAATTGGTAAACGAATACGAACATTTTTATGTAACCGATATCGCTGCCCTGAATTCCGAAAACACATCTTCGCTCAGAAGAGCTTGTTTCAAGGAAGGGGTAAAGCTCTATGTGGTTAAAAACACGCTGCTTAAGAAAGCACTCGAAAATCTTGAAGCTGACTATTCTCCTTTGTATGAAACCTTGAAAGGAAATACCGCTCTGATGTTTTGCAACACCGGAAATGTACCTGCCAGGTTGATTAAGGATTTTAGAAAGGACAAAGGTATTCCTGCCCTTAAAGCTGCTTGTGTGGAAGAATGCTTCTATATAGGTCCCGAACATTTGGAAACCCTGGTTAATGTCAAGAGTAAAAAAGATCTGGTTGCAGACCTTATTGCCTTGCTTCAATCTCCGGCCAAGAATGTAGTTTCTGCCCTCCAAAGCGGAGGTACTATACTTCATGGTGTTTTAAAAACACTGGAAGAACGCGAAAATTAGGACTTCTACATAGAGAAGCCTCAAAGACAAATGAATAAACAATTTTAAATAACACTTAATACATTACTAAAATGGCAGATTTGAAAGCTTTTGCTGAACAATTGGTAAATTTAACCGTTAAAGAAGTCAACGAACTTGCTGAGATCCTCAAGAACGAATATGGTATCGAACCCGCTGCTGCTGCTGTTGCCGTAGCTGCCGGTCATGCCGCTGCTGCCCCTGCGGCAGAAGAAAAAAATTCTTTTGATGTGGTTCTTAAAGCCGCTGGAACAGCTAAACTGGCTGTTGTAAAAGCAGTTAAAGAATCTTGTGGTCTTGGTTTGAAAGAAGCCAAAGATTTGGTTGATGCCGCTCCTTCCGTATTGAAAGAAGGAGTAGCCAAAGACGAGGCTGATGCACTGAAGAAAACGCTTGAAGAAGCAGGTGCCGAGATTGAACTTAAATAAAAGTACTCACCTGATCAACAGGTCCCCCGGTTTAGAATCTCCGTGATTGGAGGTTCTAAACCTTTTGTGTCTATATTCTTTTTAAGTTCTTATAATCTCTCGATAAATGTCCTCAACTACTGACAATCAAAGAATAAATTTTGCATCTATCAAGAGCCCGATCCATTATCCGGATTTCTTAGAAGTGCAATTGAAGTCATTCCAGGACTTCCTGCAGTTAGATACCCCGCCCGAAAAACGAAAAAACGAAGGATTGTACAAGGTGTTTTCCGAAAGTTTTCCCATCACGGATACACGGAACAATTTTGTCCTCGAATTTATTGACTATTACGCTGATCCTCCCCGTTACACCATCGACGAGTGTATTGAGCGGGGTTTGACCTACAGCGTTCCCCTGAAGGCGAAACTCAAACTTTATTGTACCGATCCCGATCATGAAGATTTTGAGACTAAATTTCAGGATGTTTACCTGGGTGCTTTCCCTTACATGACTCCCAAAGGTACTTTTGTGATCAACGGTGCCGAGCGTGTCATCGTATCACAATTGCATCGTTCACCCGGAGTGTTTTTTGGTCAAAGTGTGCATGCCAACGGGACGAAACTATACTCTGCACGCATTATTCCCTTCAAAGGCTCGTGGATAGAATTTGCCACAGACATCAACAACGTGATGTTTGCCTATATTGACCGTAAAAAGAAATTACCCGTTACCACTTTGTTGCGTGCCATAGGTTACGAAACAGATAAAGATATTCTGGAAATTTTCAACCTGGCCGAAGAAATAAAAGTGACCAAGACCGGTTTGAAAAAATTCATTGGCCGCAAACTGGCTGCCCGTGTTTTGAAGAGTTGGGTAGAAGACTTTGTGGATGAAGATACCGGTGAAGTGGTTTCCATAGAAAGGAACGAAGTCATTATTGACCGTGAAACCGTTCTTGAAAGCAGTCATATTGATGACATTCTCGAATCCGGAACTCCTACAATTCTCTTGCACAAAGAGGAGCCCGGTATGTCCGATTACAGCATTATCTATAATACGCTGCAAAAGGATCCCAGTAATTCGGAAAAAGAAGCAGTACTGTATATTTATCGTCAATTACGTAATGCTGAGCCGGCAGACGACTCCAGTGCGCGCGAAGTTATACAGAATTTATTCTTCTCCGAAAAACGCTATGACCTGGGAGAGGTAGGCCGTTATCGGATTAACAAGAAACTCCAGTTAAATACAGATATAGATACCAAGGTCTTGACCAAAGATGATATAATTCATATCATTCGCTATTTGATAGAACTGGTAAATTCCAATGCCATAGTGGACGATATTGACCACTTGAGCAACAGGCGTGTCCGTACGGTAGGTGAACAATTAAACAATCAGTTCGGTGTGGGCCTTGCCCGTATGGCCAGAACCATTCGCGACAGAATGAATGTGCGCGATAACGAAGTGTTTGCCCCCGTTGATTTGATCAACGCCAAGACTGTCTCTTCGGTGATTAATTCCTTCTTTGGAACCAATGCCTTGTCACAGTTTATGGATCAAACCAACCCGCTGGCGGAAATGACGCACAAACGCCGTTTATCGGCTCTGGGTCCTGGTGGTTTGTCGCGTGAACGTGCCGGTTTTGAGGTTCGTGACGTACACTACACCCATTACGGACGCCTCTGTCCCATCGAAACACCCGAAGGTCCAAACATTGGTTTGATTTCGTCTTTATGTGTTTACGCCAAAATAAATAAGCTTGGCTTTATCGAAACACCATACCGCAAAGTAAAAAGCGGCAAAGTACAAAAAGAGGTGGTTTTCCTGACCGCAGAAGAAGAAGAAGATTTGGTTGTGGCACAGGGGAATGCTCTTTTGAACGAAGATGGCTCCTTTATCCGCAACAGGATTAAATCACGTCTGGAAGCTGACTTTCCGGTAGTTGAACCCGATAGGGTTGACCTGATGGACGTCTCTCCCTCACAGATTGCTTCTATTGCTGCCTCTTTGATTCCTTTCCTGGAACACGATGACGCCAACCGTGCCCTGATGGGCTCGAACATGATGCGTCAGGCAGTGCCGCTGATCCGTTGTGAAGCCCCTATTGTCGGAACCGGTCTGGAAGAAACACTCATTAAAGATTCCCGCACCCAGTTGATGGCCGAAGGCGATGGAGTAGTCGAATTTGCTGATGCCACAAGTATCCACATCCGCTACGATCGTACCGAAGAGGAAGAATTTGTCAGTTTTGACGACGCAGTTAAGATCTACAATATTCCCAAATTCCAAAAAACCAACCAAAGCACTACCATCGACCTTAAACCCATTGTTCACAAAGGACAAAGGGTCTCTAAAGATCAGCTGCTGACCGAAGGTTTTGCTACTGAAAAAGGAGAACTGGCTTTAGGCCGTAACCTGAAAGTGGCATTCATGCCCTGGAAAGGGTATAATTTTGAAGACGCTATCGTCCTGAGCGAACGCCTGGTACGTGAAGATGTTTTCACTTCTGTGCATGTAGACGAATATACCCTCGAAGTTCGCGAAACCAAGCGGGGCATGGAAGAACTGACCGCGGATATTCCCAACGTCAGCGAAGAAGCCACCAAGGATCTTGATAAAAACGGAATAATTCGCATCGGTGCTCATGTCAAGCCCGGGGATATTCTTATCGGGAAAATCACTCCCAAGGGAGAATCTGATCCTTCGCCCGAAGAAAAACTCTTAAGAGCCATTTTTGGAGACAAAGCCGGTGACGTTAAGGATGCCTCGCTCAAAGCGACTCCTTCCCTTAGAGGTGTGGTTATAAACAAACGGCTCTTCTCCAAAGCAATTAAGAATCGCAAGAACCGCTTGACAGATAAGGCTATTCTGCCTAAACTTGATGAGGAATTTGAAGCAGAAGTAGCTGCTATACGTGCCGTATTACTCGAAAAACTATGGGTATTGGTAAGTGGTAAAACCTCTCAGGGGATCAAAGATAACCTGGATACTGAAGTAGTACCCAAAGGTGTGAAGTTCACTCAAAAGGTTCTGAATGAAATCAACTACTCTTCTATTCAGTTGAGTAAGTGGACTTCTGATTCTCACAAGAACGAAATGATTCGCGATCTGATTATTAATTACCTCAAAAAGGAAAAAGAATTGGATGCGAAACTCAAACGCAAAAAGTTCAATGTGACCATAGGTGATGAATTGCCTCCCGGCATCATTCAGATGGCCAAGGTTTATATTGCTAAAAAACGCAAAATCAAGGTTGGAGACAAGATGGCCGGCCGCCACGGAAACAAAGGTATTGTTTCGCGCATTGTCCGCGAAGAAGACATGCCTTTTATGGAAGACGGAAGCCCGGTAGATATAGTCTTGAATCCACTTGGTGTACCTTCGCGTATGAACCTGGGACAAATTTTTGAGACCGTGTTGGGCTGGGCAGGCCAGAAATTAGGCATCAAGTTTGCTACGCCTATTTTTGACGGGGCCAGCCTGGAGGATCTGGAACAATGGTCTGACAAGGCCGAATTACCTCGTTACGGAAAATGTTACCTCTACGATGGAGGCACCGGCGATCGTTTTGACCAGCCGGCCACGGTGGGCGTAATTTATATGCTTAAACTCGGCCACATGGTTGACGATAAGATGCATGCCCGCTCCATTGGACCTTATTCTTTGATTACCCAGCAACCTCTGGGCGGTAAGGCACAGTTTGGCGGCCAGCGTTTCGGAGAAATGGAAGTTTGGGCACTGGAAGCTTTTGGAGCTTCTCACGTGTTGCAGGAAATCCTGACTATTAAGTCGGACGATGTGGCAGGCCGCAGCAAAGCTTTTGAAGCAATAGTCAAGGGTGATCCGATGCCACAGGCTGGTATACCTGAATCCCTGAATGTATTGTTGCACGAACTCAGAGGCCTGGGCTTAAGCATCGAATTAGATTAACAACCTCAATTACATACTGAATATGGCTCTCAAAAAAGATATAAAGACCAAAAACAACTTCTCGAAAATTTCCATAGGATTGGCTTCACCCGAAGAAATTCTTGAATTGTCGAGTGGTGAAGTATTGAAGCCGGAAACCATAAATTACCGTACCTATAAGCCCGAACGAGACGGTTTGTTTTGCGAAAGGATTTTTGGACCGGTAAAAGACTATGAATGTCATTGTGGTAAATACAAACGTATTCGTTACAAAGGTATAGTGTGTGACCGTTGCGGCGTTGAAGTAACCGAAAAGAAAGTACGTCGTGAACGTATGGGGCATATACAACTGGTAGTACCGGTTGCCCACATCTGGTATTTCCGCTCACTTCCCAACAAAATAGGCTATTTGCTGGGATTGCCCACCAAAAAACTGGATTCAGTTATTTACTACGAGCGCTACGTTGTTATTCAGCCAGGTATACTCGAAGAGGAAGAAGGCATTAAGCTTAATGACTTATTATCTGAAGATGAATACCTGGCGCTCATGGACAAACTGCCCAGGGACAATCAAATGCTTGAAGACAGTGATCCCCGCAAATTCATCGCTAAAATGGGAGCAGATGCCGTCCACGACCTTTTATCCAGGCTCGATCTGGATGCTTTGTCGTTTGATTTGCGTCACCGTGCCAATACGGATACTTCCATGCAACGCAAGAATGATGCGCTCAAACGTCTGCAGGTGGTGGAATCATTTCGCGCAGCCAAGCACAGGAACAAACCCGAGTGGATGATTATTAAAATTGTTCCGGTTATTCCTCCTGAATTGCGTCCCCTGGTGCCTCTGGATGGTGGCCGTTTTGCCACTTCTGACCTGAACGATCTCTATCGTCGTGTCATTATACGTAACAATCGTCTGAAACGACTCATAGAAATCAAAGCTCCGGAAGTAATTTTAAGGAATGAAAAGCGCATGTTACAAGAGGCTGTCGATTCTTTGTTTGACAACTCCCGTAAGTCAAGTGCTGTAAAGACCGATTCAAATCGTCCGCTTAAATCCTTGTCTGATTCACTCAAGGGTAAACAAGGTCGCTTCCGTCAGAATCTTCTGGGTAAACGTGTCGACTATTCGGCCCGTTCAGTTATTGTGGTCGGACCCGAGCTTAAAATGCACGAATGCGGATTACCTAAGGATATGGCTGCTGAATTGTTCAAGCCATTTATCATTCGTAAATTGATTGAACGTGGCATAGTTAAAACCGTTAAAGCTGCCAAGAAGTTTGTAGATCGCAAGGATCCCGTGGTATGGGATATTCTGGAACATGTCATGAAAGGTCATCCTGTTCTGCTCAATCGTGCTCCTACATTGCACCGTCTTGGTATTCAGGCTTTCCAGCCTAAAATGATAGAAGGTAAGGCTATTCAGTTGCATCCCCTGGCTTGTACGGCTTTCAATGCCGACTGTGACGGTGACCAGATGGCTGTACACCTGCCCCTGGGTAACGAGGCTGTTGCCGAAGCTCAATTGTTGATGCTGGCTTCACACAACATCCTGAATCCGGCCAACGGAGCTCCCATTACTGTTCCTTCTCAGGACATGGTCTTGGGTTTGTATTACATTACCAAAGAGCGAACTGGAGTTCAGGGAGAAGGCTTGATATTTTATTCTCCCGAAGAAGCAAAGATTGCTTACAACGAGAAAAGAGTTTCTTTGCATGCCATTGTTAAGGTGCGTATCAAAGACGAACTGATACAGACTACCATAGGCCGTATTCTTGTAAACGAATTTGTGCCCGAAGAAGTTGGTTTTATAAACACCGTCCTTTCCAAAAAGGAACTCAGGAATGTAATTGGCAAAGTCATTGCCTCTTGCGGAGTGGCACGTACCGCTCAGTTCCTCGACGACATCAAAGACTTGGGTTATTCTATGGCTTTCCAGGGAGGTTTATCCTTTAACCTGGACGATGTGATCGTTCCGGAAGAAAAAACCGAACTAATTCAGGAAGGCTACGAGGAAGTTGAATCCATCATGGAAGAATGGAGGCAGGGTTTCATCACTCCCAATGAACGTTACAACAAGATTATTGACGTTTGGACCATTGTAAATAATAAGCTTTCCAATATTCTTATCAAGCAATTGGCCGAAGATGATCAGGGCTTCAATTCTGTTCACATGATGATGGATTCCGGAGCCCGCGGGTCAAAAGAACAGATTCGTCAGTTGTCAGGTATGCGTGGTTTGATGAACAAACCCCAGAAATTTGGTGCCGAGGGCGGACAGATTATCGAAAACCCCATTTTGGCCAACTTTAAAGAAGGTTTGTCGGTGTTGGAGTATTTTATTTCCACTCACGGTGCTCGCAAATCTTTGTCTGATACTGCATTAAAAACAGCTGATGCCGGATATCTTACTCGTCGTCTGGTGGATGTTTCACACGATGTGATTATCAACGAAGAAGATTGTGGAACCCTGAGAGGACTCACCGCTGTTGGTGTCAAAGGGATAGCAACACTATACGAACGAATACTCGGACGTGTTTCTGTACACGACATTTTCAATCCGGATACCAACGAAATTTTAGTTGCTGCCGGTCAGGAAATTACAGAAGAAATTGCTCTGAAAATCCAGGAATCTCCTATCGATCGGGTGGAAATTCGTTCGGTATTAACCTGTGAATCCAAAAAAGGGGTATGTGCCAAATGTTACGGCCGTAATCTGGCTACCGGACGCATGGTGCAAAAAGGAGAAGCTGTCGGTGTTATAGCCGCACAATCCATCGGTGAGCCCGGAACTCAGTTGACCCTTCGTACTTTCCACGCAGGTGGTGTAGCAAAAAGCGAAAATGTCGAAAATAAACTGCTGGCACCCTACGATGCTTTGGTTGAGATAGATGAATTGAGGGTTGTTCCTTCTTTTGAAAACAAAAACATCAAAATTGTAGTAGGCCGGTATGCTGAGATTCGCATGATTGATCCTGTCACCAATATGGTTACAACGCACAACCTTTCTTACGGATCACGTTTATACATTAATCCCGGAGTGATGGTTAAACAAGGTGACTTGATTTGCGAATGGGATGTTTACAACGCAGTTATTATCTGCGAGCAATCAGGTAAAATTGAATTTGACAGTATTGAGGAAGGCGTAACCTACCAGACTTATATGGATGAGACCACAAAGATCAAGGATAAGATAATCATCGAATCTAAGGATCGTTCTCGTGTGCCTGCTATCCATATTCAGGACGAAAAAGGCGAACGTCTGCATTCTTATAACCTTCCTGTGGGTGCTCACCTGCTTAAAGAATCAGGTGAACGTATTGAAACCGGTCAGGTTTTGGTAAAGATCCCTCGTGCCATTCCCAAGTCGGGTGACATCACCGGAGGTCTTCCCAGAGTTACCGAATTGTTCGAAGCCCGTAATCCTTCCAATCCTGCCGTAGTTTCCGAAATTGATGGAGATGTCATTGAATTGGGACGTATCAAGCGTGGCAATCGTGAAATAGTAATCCAGTCCAAGACCGGAGAGATCAAAAAGTATCTGGTGCCTCTTTCCAAGCAGGTGCTGGTACAGCTCAACGACTTTGTCCGTGCAGGAACACCCTTGTCCGAAGGCTCTACCACTCCCTCGGATATCCTGGCCATTAAAGGTCCAACCGCAGTTCAGGAATACATCGTCAACGAAGTCAAGAATGTGTACCGTATGCAGGAAGTTAAGATCAACGATAAACATTTCGAAGTCATAGTGCGTCAAATGATGCGTAAGGTGGAGATTGTTGATGCCGGTGATACACACTTCCTGGAACAACAAGAGGTAGACAAAAATGAATTCATGGAAGAAAACGATCGCATTTGGGGTAAAAAGGTAGTGCTCGATCCGGGAGATTCTGCTAGCTTAAAAGCCGGTATGATTGTGACTGCGCGTAAATTGCGTGACGAAAATTCAAGTCTGAAACGCCGAGACCTTAAGCTGGTTGAAGTCAGAGATGCCATACCTGCCACCTCTAATCAGGTTCTGCAGGGTATTACACGTGCAGCCCTTCAGACAAAGAGCTTCATGTCGGCTGCATCCTTCCAGGAAACAACCAAGGTGCTCAACGAAGCTGCCATACAGGCCAAGGTGGATCGTCTGGAGGGGATGAAGGAAAATGTAATTACCGGTAACCTGATACCTGCCGGAACCGGACAGCGTGAATTTGAAAAGCTAATAATTGGTTCAAAAGAAGAATTTGACCGTATCGAAGCAACGCGTGACAGCCTGACTCAGGATGTTGTTATTGAAGAAGCTGAGCTTGAATAACTGATTAGTAAGTAATCTTTATCATAATCAGAAAGAGGAAGGCCGTTCATTTGAACGGCCTTCCTTGTGTTTATTTGATTTTTTGTTCTTGATTCTTTTTTTTCTTTTTTCTTTGCACCTTTTCTAGAGAATCTTCCAGGCTTGTTTTCTCGTTTATTTGTAGGCGAAAGTTCAATGTTGGCCTTTTATTCAGTTGTTGTAGAATTGCCTGAGAAAGTAAGAGTTGTGCCTTTCAGCATGGGAGAGTTCAGCGTGATGCGTATATCTTCACCGGCTACTTCCCGGCGCTGGATATAGGCCAGCAGACGGCCATTCTGGCAGCGTTGGCGGTTGTCTCGGTAGTTGTCGCTAACGTTGTTGCTTCCGCTTTCCAGTCCCAGTAAACGGGCAGGGCCGGTCACATAACAAACTATTTCGTTGTCGGCCATGTAAACCAGATTTCCCTCTTTGTCGACCACTTCGATTTCTAATTGCAAAAATGTTTCCCCGGGATCATTGGTTTCGACAAATTTCGCTTGTATTGCCTGAGGAGTTCCGCTGCTGACAATTTTGTCGCTTGCAGCTATTGTGGCAGAATTGCTTTCATAGCCTAGCACTTCAAGTTCACCGGCTTCGTATGGGATATCCCAATAAATGATGGCAGTTTGTTCGTCATAAGGTTTGCGTTCTCCCACTGTCTTACCGTTTAGTTTAAGTTCGGCTTCGGCGCAATTAGTATAGGCTACTACACGGATCATCCGGCCTTCTTCGTAATTCCACAGCGGTGGTGCATCGGTCGATAACCATTGCCTGCTGCTGCGCCTGTTGCCTCCTCCTCCACCGGGGTAGGTTCCGGCATAGATAACCGGCGATTCACTCCAGAGAGCTCTTCTAAAATATCCTCTGGGTTTGATGTTTCCGGCCAGGTCTATGAGTCCGGTTGTAAATCCTCTTGAAGGCCATCTGCCCGATTCTCCCAGGTAGTCAAAGCCGGTCCAGAGAAACTGTCCCATAATATAGTCTTTGCTTGTGACGGCTTTCCAGTCTGCGAGTCCGTGGCGGTTTTCGCTGCCATAGAGAACACGATTGGGATAGGTTTTATGATCTTCTTCGTAGCGTCCTTCTGTATAATTATAACCTACTACATCGAGCGCCTCAGGATAGGTAGTGAAATTTGACATAACGGCGCCTGCCAGTCCGGCTGTGACAGGTCTGGAAGTATCGTGTTGTTTTACCACAGCAGCCAGCTCGGCGGCAATTTCACCTAGGCGTTCGGCCCGGGGCTGACTTGTAAGATTGCCCCTGACGTGTTGTTGCCCTATGCCTTCTTTGTCGAGTACGGGGTGTGTATAGGGATCGTTGGGGTAATCTACTTCGTTGCCTATACTCCACATTATGACGCTGGGGTGGTTTCTGTCTCTGCGAACCATATCTGCCAAGTCACGTTTGCTCCATTCTCTGAAGTAGAGGGCAGAGCCCTGAAAGCCTGGAGTGCCTACATTCCAGCCTTCTATCCATTTCTTTTTAGGATATTCCCATTCATCAAAGGCTTCGTTGTTGACCAGCAGCCCCAATTCGTCGCATAGATCGTAAACACAGCTGGCCTGAGGATTGTGGCTGGTACGTATGGCGTTACAGCCCAAAGATTTCAGTTGAATAAGCCTTCTCCTCCATACTTCGCGGTCTACGGCGGCTCCCAGGCAACCGGCATCGTGATGCATGCAGATTCCCTTAAGTTTATGTGTTTTACCGTTCAGGCTGAAGCCTTGGTCGGGATCAAATTTTATGGTACGTATGCCCACTTTGGTGTTGGTCTGATCCAGAAGATTGTTGTTGCTCAGTAATTTGGTTTCGAGACGGTAGAGGTAGGGATGGTCCAGATCCCAGAGCTCGGGATTTTGTACTTTTATTTCTTGTTCCAGCTTGGGTTTTCCCCCGGCAGCTAGCACAACTTTGCCCTGGGCGCTGCCTAAAAGCTGATCATTGTTGTCGTAAATGTTTTGACGCACAATGCAACTGATATCTTTAGTGCTTTCATAAACAAGTACGGTTTGTATTTTGAGGAGCGCATTCTACCCTTTTACTTCTGTTTGATAGGAAACACCCCAAAGA
>JAAZGQ010000401.1 GCA_012511135.1 Bacteroidales bacterium
AAAAAGAAGCCAGCCGACTCAATAGCCGCCTTCACAGTAGCTTTATCCGCCGAAGCCTCAAAAGGAAACAAAGGATTGTTGCCCGCCTCAAACTTGCGACAAACCATCTCAGACAAAAAAGCCGCCGGTTCAGGCCTACGCTGAGCCACACGCACCAAATCAAACCAGCGATGCCCCTCAAACGCCAACTCCAAAGCCGCCTCCTGCAAAATCTTATCCTCCACAAACAAAACAGAATCCTCCAAAGTCGGCAAATCAGCATTAAAAGTATAAGGCTCCAAATCCACCCGCCCACGAATCCCCATAGAAGTAGCATAAGCACTGTGATCAAAATTCACAACCTCCGGCTTACCCGCCAGCTCCTTACGCTTAACCAAAGTAGAATCGTTCAGATAAAGCGGACGCGGCCCCCTGTTAATCATCTGCAAAGCCAGCCCCGGACGTCCCGTCCGATTAATAGCCTCCGCATAACGCAAATGATACATAGCCGCCCGTTCAATAATGATATTGAGCTCTGTGGAATCGCTGGCAAACTTGTTGATCAAAGGCCAAATCGTATTATCGGGAGCCTCACTGTCAGCTTTCCAGGCATTGCCAAAACCCCGGCGATCGCCCAGCTTCTTGAGCTCCAGATTGGTACTGCCAATAGCTTGCGCAAGCCAGTCCTCTATAATGGCCGACGAAGGTTTGATCTTGTTAGCACCATCTTCAGCAAAGAACAAAGATCTCAAGCTGTTGGGTTTCCCGTAAAGATTATCATAAAAAACAGAAGCATTGTTCTCGTAAGTACGGGCAAATTCAGAATTCTCAAAAATCTGGTACCATGACATAGAATAGTTGCCGTCGTCTTCGTAGGTGATAAACAAATTGTCATCGCAGACAAAACTGTAATTATCCTTTTCGATAGCCCTTTTGTACCACAAAGCCGCATTCTCGTAATCGTTGAGCCACAAATAACATTCCCCCAGCAAAAACTCATTGCCCGGAATCATTTTGCCCACCCGAATGCTGTTCATCCTGCGAAAAGGCCTTTCGACATGCAAAATATCCTGCAATTGAGCAATCAGCAAGGGCAGGAGCTCAGCCTGAGTCTTTTTGGGAAAATCAGCAGTAAGCGCCTCTTCGGTATCGACTATACAATGCTCAAAGTAAGGCACAGAACCATAAATCTTGCTCATCTGCAAATAAGTCCAGGCCCTGATGGCCACAGCCGCGGCATAATCCTGCAGCAAAGCATTGTCGCCCACCAGCGTGTCCATATGCTGAATCATATAATTGCAATCGTTGATGATGCGATAAAAAGCAGTCGCTTTCAGATAAGGATTACCGGCGCTCACCCTGTGCTCGTTGATTTCCCGGAGATCCAGGTCGGCATTGGGAGTCAGATCCATCAGATCGGCCTGCAATTCACCCAACAGCACGCAGACAGGGCCTATGTCCTGCATACCCGACAACAAACCAAACACCGAATAAACCGAATCGTTGGGGTTATTCAGACGATTGTCTTCGATATCCAGGTAAGCCTTGGAATCTACTTCGAAAAAGTTGGAGCAGGAAAAACCCCAAACAGCCAGAAGGAAAAGAAGGAATATGTGAGAAGAAGTTTTCATAGTTCTTAGCTTAAAGATTGATTTTGATACCGGCCATAAACGATCTGGACTGAGGCATATAACCCCGGTCGATGCCCTGCAGCAAGCTGTAATTGGAATGGCTGACATCCGGATCCCTGCCCAGGTAATTGGTCCAGGTTACCAGATTTTCGGCATACACAAACAAACGCAGGCCGTCGAGGAAAAAGAACTCCCCGGGAGCGGCCCATTCAAGACCCAATTTTTGGAGCTTCAGATAGGAACCGTCTTCGATCCAGCGATCCGAGAAACGGGCATTGCCCCTGGGATCATCGTACGAGGCTCTGGGGATGTCGGTCTGGTGGCCCTGGCCTTTCCAGCGGTTCAAAATACTGGTAGACTGATTGTTGAAACTGTCCATCGATTCCATGCGGGCCCGGAGCTGATTGTAGATATCGTTGCCGCTGACTCCGCTGAAAACAGCGTCCAGGCTGAAGCCTGCGTAGCTCAGACGAGTGGACAGCCTACCGTAAAAATCGGGATTGGGATCACCAATGACAACACGATCCTTTTCGTCTATCCAGCCGTCCTTGTTTTGATCGGTAAAATGTACGTCACCGGCCTCGAAGTCATAGACTGTGGTATTGTTGTACAAGGTTTTGAGATTGGCCGCCTGCGCTTCCTGGTAGGTGC
>JAAZGQ010000045.1 GCA_012511135.1 Bacteroidales bacterium
CAGCTTCGTCGGGATATTGCTTCATAACAGAAGAATAACGGACTTCGCCTTTGAGGAAGTCAGCAAACTGAGTCCAGTCGGGTTCTTTGGAATCAAGCATAAAGGGATTCTTACCTTCGGCTTCGAGCTGAGGATTGTAACGCCACAAATGCCAGTAACCGCAGGCTACTGCTGCTGCTTCTTCGGCCTGTGATTTTCCCATACCCTTTTTCAATCCATGATTGATACAAGGGGAATAAGCGATTACGAGCGAAGGCCCGTCGTAGGCTTCAGCTTCGCGGAAGGCTTTGAGCGTTTGTGCCTGATCGGCTCCCATGGCCACCTGAGCCACGTAAACATAACCATAAGTGGTGGCAATCATACCCAAATCCTTTTTGCGTATGCGCTTGCCGGCTGCCGCAAACTTGGCAATGGCACCCAGCGGTGTTGCTTTGGACGACTGGCCTCCGGTATTGGAATAGACTTCGGTATCCAGCACCAGGATGTTGACGTTCTTGCCCGAGGCAATCACGTGATCCAGACCTCCGTAACCGATATCGTAAGCAGCTCCGTCACCACCAATAATCCATTGGCTGCGTTTCACCAGGTATTTGCTCAGGCTGTAGATTTGCTTGCAGTAATCGCAATCGCAATCTTTCACTTCGGCAATGATCTTATCGGCCAAAACACGACTCTTGTCGCCGTCTTCGCGGTCGGCCAGCCATTCTGTAAACAGGGTTTTGAGTTCTTCGGAACAGCAGGTGCAAGCTTGCGTGTCGCTCATAAGTTTCACCAGGCGTTCACGCATCTTTTCGTAAGCCAGCTGCATGCCGTAACCGTATTCGCAGAAATCCTCAAACAGGGAATTGGCCCAGGCAGGACCGTGGCCTTGTTCGTCGGTGGTATAGGGAGTGGAAGGCACTGAGCCTGAATAAATAGAGGAACAACCCGTTGCATTGGCTACTATTTCACGATCGCCAAACAATTGGGTCAGCAATTTAACATAAGGTGTTTCACCACAGCCCGAGCAAGCTCCGGAGAATTCAAACAAAGGCGTAGCAAACTGTGAGTTCTTGACATTTTGCTTGGTATCGACCAGATGTTGTTTGCTTTTGACCTCTTTGGCGCAATATTCCCAATTGGCAACCTCGCCCATCTGAGTTTCCAGGGGAACCATCTTGAGGGCTTTACCGCCGGCTCTGGGATTGCCCGGACAAACATCCGCACAATTGCCGCAGCTCATACAATCCAGGACCGAAATCTGAATACGGAATTGCATACCCTTCATGGCAGCCGGAGCCTTCATTTCTATGGTGTCAAATCCGGGAGCGGCAGCCGCTTCGGTCTCGTCCATAACAAAGGGGCGGATGGAAGCATGCGGGCAAACATAGGCACATTTGTTGCACTGAATACAATTTTCGGCTGTCCACTCCGGAACAAATGCACTGACACCCCTCTTTTCGTATTGAGCCGTACCGGCCATCCAGGTTCCGTCTTCTCTGCCTTTGAAGGCTGAAACCGGAAGCAAATCGCCGTCTTGTGCATTAATAGGACGAACTACCTTGTTGATAAATTCGGGATCATTATTGGCCAGGACCTCGTCATTGGCTAAATCTGCCCAAGCCGGATCAACTTTGAGTTGTTTGTATTCACCACCTCTCTCTACAGCTGCATAGTTTTTGTTCACAATGTCTTCACCTTTGTTGCCATAGGATTTTACGATGAATTTCTTCATTTGCTCAACAGCCAGATCCACGTCAATAACCTTGGTTATTCTGAAGAAAGCCGACTGAAGTATCGTATTGGTGCGATTTCCCAGACCTATTTGCTGAGCTATCTGGGTAGCATTGATGTAGTATACACTAATGTTCTTTTTGGCAAAATAACGTTTCACCTTGGCAGGTAAATTTTTGGCCAGGTCTTCGCCTTCCCAGATGGTGTTCAGCAGGAAAGTCCCATTTTGACGCAAACCTCTGGTAACATCATAGAGATTCAGGTAAGCCTGTACGTGACAAGCCACAAAATTGGGTGTGTTTACCAAATAAGTTGAACGTATGGGAGTATCGCCAAAACGAAGGTGAGAACAGGTAAACCCGCCGGACTTCTTGGAATCGTACGAGAAATAAGCCTGACAATATTTATCTGTGTTGTCTCCGATAATTTTGATGGAATTTTTATTGGCGCCAACTGTACCGTCAGCACCCAGTCCATAAAATTTGGCTTCGTAAATGCTGTCTCCGCCCAGGGCCATTTCTTCTTCCTGGGGTAAGGAAGTGAAAGTGATATCGTCAACTATACCAATAGTAAACTGGTTACGGGGTTCGGGTAAAGACAGGTTTTCAAATACAGCCAACACTTGAGCCGGTGTGGTGTCTTTGGAAGACAAACCGTAACGGCCGCCCACGATGAAAGGCATTTTGTCCAGACCCAGGGCATTGTTGGTGGTAAAAGCTTCGATCACGTCCAGATACAAGGGTTCGCCGTTGGCTCCCGGTTCTTTTGTTCTGTCCAGTACGGCAATTCTTTTCACCGTTTTGGGCATTACCTCTGTTAAATATTTCACCGAGAAAGGACGATAGAGGTGTACGGAAATAAGCCCTACTTTTTCGCCTTTTTCCATCAGGTAGTCGATGACTTCCTTGGCGGCTTCGGTAATGGAACCCATTGCAATAATAATGCGTTCTGCATCGGCAGCACCATAATAAGTAAAGGGCTTGTACTCACGTCCGGTCAGCTTGCTGAGTTCTTTCATATAATCAGCCACTATATCCGGCACCACTTCGTAATAAGGGTTCAAAGCTTCTCTGTGCTGGAAAAAATGATCGGGATTTTCAGCCATGCCGCGCATCACGGGTTGATCGGGATTCATAGAACGGGCCCTGAAAGCAGCCAGGGCTTCCTGGTCAACCAGCGGAGACAGATCTTCGGTTTCGAGCATTTCGATTTTTTGTACTTCGTGCGAGGTACGGAAACCATCGAAAAAATTTACAAAAGGAACACGGCTTTTGATGGAAGCCAGGTGGGCAACAGCCGACAAATCCATTACTTCCTGAACAGAGCCTTCGGCCAGCATGGCAAAACCGGTCTGACGGCAAGCCATTACGTCCTGGTGATCTCCAAAAATAGACAGCGCATGTGTAGCTATAGTCCTGGCGGATACATGAAACACGCAAGGCAATAATTCACCCGCAATTTTGTACATATTGGGGACCATCAGCAGCAAACCCTGAGAAGCAGTATATGTAGAGGTGAGTGCTCCGGCCTGCAGGGATCCGTGTACTGCACCTGCAGCACCCGCTTCCGATTGCATTTCCTGTACCAACACTGTTTCACCAAACATATTCTTGCGTCCGGCAGCCGCCCATTCATCTACGTATTCTGCCATGGTAGACGAAGGAGTGATCGGATAAATGGCAGCCACCTCGCTGAACATATACGATATGTGGGCAGCAGCCTGATTCCCGTCACAAGTTAAAAATTTCTTCTTTTTCATCACTTTTTGTATTAAATGGTCTGCAAAGATAATAAATTTCAATGTACTTTTGCGATTGCCCGTTCAGGCTTAGTCTTAAAAAATAATATCATGATCAGTTTCATTGCCTGTTTTACGGTATTGATTGCCGGTTATTTCCTTTATGGAAGCTATGTTGACAAAATCTTCAAACCCGAAAAAAGCCATATCACACCTGCCTTTAAGCAGCAAGACGGAATAGATTATGTCCCTCTGCCCAGCTGGAAAATCTTTTTAATTCAGTTTTTAAACATCGCCGGACTGGGACCTATTTTTGGAGCCCTCATGGGAGCCATGTACGGCCCGGTGGTCTTCCTGTGGATTACTCTGGGAACAATCTTTGCCGGCGGGGTACACGATTATTTCTCGGGAATGATATCCGAACGATACAAAGGCGAAAGCCTGCCCGAAATTGTAGGGCGTTTTCTGGGCATACCCGTAAGAACCTTTATGCGCTTCTTCACTATTATTCTGATGATACTGGTGGGCACTGTTTTTGTATCCGGGCCGGCCGATATCCTGGATAAAATAAGCGGAGGAGTCATAGATGTTCGCTGGTGGATGGCTTTGATCTTCGTCTACTTTATAGTCTCCACCATTTTCCCCATAGACAAAATTATAGGCAAAATTTATCCTGTTTTTGGTTTTGCTTTATTGTTTATGGCGGTGGGCATACTGGTAACACTCATTCCCAATCTGGACAATCTGCCTGAACTCAACCGGGCAGGATTGCGCAATCTGCATCCCGGAGCGGATCATCTACCTATTTTCCCCATGATGTTTATTACTGTGGCCTGCGGAGCCATTTCGGGTTTTCATGCCACACAATCTCCCCTGATGGCTCGCTGCATCAAAACCGAATGCGACGGCAAAAAAGTTTTTTACGGCGCCATGGTGGCCGAAGGCTGTGTTGCTTTGATCTGGGCCGCCGCCGGTATGGCTTTCTTTGGAGGAATCGAACATTTTCAGCTCTTTATGGCAGAACACGGGAATTCGGCCGCTCTGGCAGTAGATAACATTTCCCGGGGCTGGCTGGGCAAACTGGGCGGGGTGCTGGCCCTGCTGGGCGTAGTGGCGGCTCCCATCACTTCGGCCGATACAGCTTTTCGTTCCGGCAGACTCATTATGTCGGATTTGTTTCATTACGATCAAAAACAAATGTACAAACGCATCCTGCTGAGTTTCCCCTTGTTTGCAGCAGCCTTCGTTTTGCTTCAGATTAATTTTGATGTAATCTGGAGGTATTTTGCCTGGTGGAACCAAAGCCTGGCCGTATTTACTTTGTGGGCTGTGAGCGTTTACCTGTTCAGAGAAGGCAAAAATTACTTTATCGCTCTGCTGCCGGCTCTTTTTATGACTGTGGTATGCAGCACTTACATCCTGACTGCTCCCGAAGGCTTTGGATTGAACAATTTCCTCTCTGTTGGCATCGGTTTAAGCGTAGCTGTCTGTTTTTTAATGCTTTTTTTCCTAAAGAATGGTAAGAATGCCGGGCTTAGCTTCAAAAAAAGCTAAAGGGCTTGACCAGGCAAAAAGAACTGCTTATTCTTGTTGTTTATTATTATAAAACCATTCTAAACATTTAGCTTTCAAGAGCATGAAAAAATTACTACTGTTGTGTCTGCTCATAGGCACCGGAAGTATTGTGAGCGCACAATACCCCACTATTCCCTCGGATCGTCAGGCGGTGATGAATCAAAAGAAAGAATTACGCCGTCAAATTTCTGATCAGGCTTTCGCCAGGGCTTTACCTATTATTGAAGAAGAAGCCAGAAACCACAACCGTCCCTATGTGCCCTGGGCCTCTAAACCCGAAGATTTGCTAAGGGCTGATATTCCGGCTTTCCCCGGAGCCGAAGGCGGAGCCATGTACACACCCGGTGGACGGGGAGGTAAAGTCTTGGTTGTAACCAATCTCAATGACGAGGGCCCTGGCAGCTTGCGCTGGGCTTGTGAAACAGGAGGAGCCAGAATTGTAGTCTTCAACGTAGCCGGAGTCATCTACCTGAAATCCCCGATTCACATACGCGCTCCTTACATCACTATAGCCGGACAAACAGCTCCCGGAGACGGCGTATGTGTTTTTGGAGAATCCATACAAATGGACACCCACGATGTGGTAATCCGACATTTACGTATTCGACGCGGCAATACCGATGTGACTGACCGCGAAGACGCACTGGGCGGTAATCCCGTCGGAAATATTCTGTTGGATCACATTTCGGCCAGCTGGGGTGCTGACGAAAACATTTCCGTCTATCGCCATATGTATATGAACGAAGAAGGCCGAAACCTCAAATTACCCACTGTAAACATTACCATCCAGAATTGCATTGCCTCCGAAGGCCTCGATACCTACAATCACTCCTTCGGCAGCACCATCGGAGGTTTGAACAATACTTTTGTGCGCAACCTATGGGCGTGCAATACCGGACGCAACCCTTCTATGTCGAGCGGAGAAATCAACTATCTGAACAATGTTATCTACAACTGGTATCACCGTGTCGGCGATGGAGCAGGCTATGCCTATAATATTGTAAACAATTACTTCAAACCCGGTCCGGTGACACCCAAAGATGAACCCATAGGACACCGGGTTTTCAAGGTGGACGGCCGCAACAACCGTAGCGATTGGGCCTACATCGAAGGCAACTACATGGAAGGCAATGCCGAAGTTAGCAAAGACAACTGGAACGGAGGTGTTCAGGAGATTGCGCCTGAACTGATTCCGACTACACGCCGGAAAGAAATCAATCCCATGATGAATCCCGTGGAAATTACAGATGCCAAAACAGCCTATAAATTCGTCCTGAAAAATGCCGGTGCCAACATTCCCAAACGTGACCCGATAGATGAGCGCATAGTACGCCAGGTGAAAAGCAACAAAATCGAATACGTCGAAAACGGCAATTACGATGCCCTGCTCGAAGACATGAAAGCATTGCGCGTTTCACGCCGCCAGCAGGACGACTCCTACAAACTGGGCATTATTTACGATATCACTCAGGTGGGCGGCCTGCCGGCCTATCAGGGCAAACCCCGCAAGGACAGTGACAACTACGGCATGCCCGATGCCTGGGAAATCAAATACGATCTGGATCCCAACGATCCTTCCGATGCTGTCAAAGACTGCAACGGAGACGGATACACCAACATCGAAAAATACATCAACGGCATCAATCCCAAGAAAAAAGTCGATTGGACCAATCCCGGGAACAATTACGATACGCTGGCCAAAAAAGGAAAACTGCTCTGATAAACTAAGAATAACTAAGACTTAGAATCTATTCAGGGATAAATTCAGGAAAAATCACACAGCTGTTTTAGCATTGACAGCTCAACAACAAAAAGAGGGTGTTTCAAATTAATGAAACACCCTCTTTTGTTTAAACACCCGTCGAAAAGGCTCTGGAACGGTTTTGACCGTGTCCGCTCTGCTATAAAAACGCTTAGTTCAAAGGATTCCAGCCGTCCTCGCCGGCCAGAACCTTTTCTACACTGAAAGCAGCCAACTGTTTCTGCCTTAGCTTTTTGGACCAGCGTACTCTGTTGGACGTATCCGCTCCCGGGCCTGTCGAGCCGTATTCTGCGTAAAAGGCCGTCTTTTCGTTGGAGACTTTCCCCCAATTGTGCCAGCCCTCGGGACGAATATGAGCTCCCAGTTCGCATTCAATAAACACTGTCTGCGCGTAAGGGCGCCAGGGCCTGCCCAAATAGACTTTTTCTACACCGGGATCGGCTGTAAGCCTGCAATGGAGAAAAACATAGCCATAGTCCCTTCCTTCGGGGGTGGAAGCCGCAGTGATGTAAGCATCACGCTTAGACCTTATTTCGCAATCCTTAAACAAAGCGGTGGAAGAGCCAAAGATAAAATCGACAGTGCCTTCGATATAACAGTTCTCGTAATACTGACGGCTGTTTTTGCCGTAAGTATAGAGCGTGTCCTGAAAACCCAGAAAGCGGCAGTTCTTAAACACTGCCCTGTCACCGCTCACAAAAATGGCTACAGCCTGCCCTACCGGGCCGGCTGTATTTTGGAAAGTAATGTTCTCGGCGTGAAAATCAGGAGCATACATATAAAAACTCGAGGAACCGGAGGTCGATTTAGCTTCACCAAAACTATTCAGCTTTTGTGCGTAATCATCGTAGGTCAAAATGGTGTGTTCTACGCTTTCGCCAACAAAACTGACATTAATCTTGCTTTCGGGTAAAATAAGCTTCTCCCTGTATTCTCCGTTCCGTATGTAAATAACTGTCCGGCCGTTTTTACGAAAATCGGGCACCGCATTGATGGCTTCCTGCACACTGAAGAAATCACCTGAACCATCCTTGGCTACTACAAAATCGTAATCCCTGACGTGAAGGGCCAAATCGGGAATTTTCTCTTTGATTTCGTTGAGTATCAGTCGGGCCATCTTTTTAGCTCCCGCAGCACGCAGATGCGTATCGTCTTCTTTGCCTTGCGGATGGGCGGGGTTCGTTCCCGGAGGCACCCACATAAACAAATCTTTCGAGGCTTCGGGTCCCAGATCCTGCACCAGTTTCCGGCTCAACACGGTATGATCGATCAAAACAACATCAAGCTCGGCCGCCACATCACGTACAGCCTGAGGATAAGCTCCATGGCTTGGAATCAATTGACCGTTCTCTTCAAATTTGCGCCTTACCATTGGAGTAAGCAAAACCGGAATTCCGCCTTTTTTGCGGGTTTCCTGCACATATTGACGTAGTTGATCGTTGTATGTACTGCCGGGTTCGGTATGCCGGTCGGGAGAGGGCTTCTCGTCGTTATGCCCAAATTGTATCAAGACGTAATCGCCCGGTTTTATGTTGTCATATACCGGAGCCCAAAGACCTTCGTTCCTAAAACTCAGGCTGCTGCGCCCGTTTTTGGCATGATTGCTTATCTCAACGTAGCGGCTGTCGAAATAAGCTCCCAGCACCTGCCCCCATCCGCGTTCCAGCGCATTGTTGGCCAGCGTCTTGTTAGCCATGGTGGAATCTCCGATGGTGTAAATTACGACTTTACGCTCCGGGGTAAAACCCAGCATCAGACCAGCAATCAAGGCTGGCAATAAAAACCTGGATCTCATTTTTGCTTATTTTTTGGCTGCAAAAACACCTTCGTCAAAATGAACAGAGAGTTGATTGAAAGGTTTTTCAATGCCCTGTTTGTTGAACTCGTCGTATACTGCCTGGTTGAGCGAGAAGTACAAAGGCCAGTAATCACCGGTTCTTACCCAGAGTCTGAGTTGTAGATTTACAGCACTTTCGCCCAGAGAAGTTACATGAACAACAGGACCATCAGGTTCCTGCAATACTACAGGATAAGTCGAAGCCAGATTGAGCAAGACTTTGCGGGCTTTATCGATGGATTCTCCGTAACTGATACCAATACTTACATCCACCCGGCGAGTCTCAGACTTAGTGTAGTTAATTAAGGAATTTGTAGCCAACTGGGAATTGGGAACAATTATTACTTTGTTGTCGGGGGTGTTCAAAACAGTATTAAAAATCTGAATACTCGTAACCGAACCACTGTTGGAACCTTGCTCAATGTAATCGCCTACTTTAAAGGGTTTCAGTAAAAGAATGATGACTCCGCCGGCAAAGTTCTGCAGCGTACCCTGCAAAGCCATACCGATGGCTAAACCGGCGGTGGCGAGAACGGCGATAAAAGAGGTCACTTCCACACCGATCATCTGCATAACACTCAGAACAATAAGCAATTTAAGGGTAATCCCTATCAATGATCCCAGAAAATCCTGCAGGGATTTGTCCATGTCGCGTACCTGCATGAGCTTACGTACTATTTTGGTCAGGTAATTAACCAGTTTGAACCCCACCCATAGTAATACCAGAGCAATGATAATACGCGGAACATTGGCCAGCAACACATCGGTAAAAAAGACCTGGGCTTTGCCCCAGAACTGGCCCATCGACTCTACTGTCTGAGTAACTGATTCCGTTACTGAGCTACTGTTTACTGTTGAATCTACTACTGTTGAATCCATAACGTAATTTAGGTTTTAAAAATTATCAAAAACAGAGTTGTGTTTCAACTCTTTAAATGTTTTTTTAGAGCCCGGGCCGTATAACTCTCCCGGCATTGCAAAAGATCTTCGGGTTTGCCCTGAAACAGCAGGTAACCACCTTTATCTCCGCCTTCGGGCCCCAGGTCAATGATATAATCAGCACTTTTTATCATCTCCATGTTGTGCTCTATTATGACCACGGTATGTCCTTTGGCAATCAGGGCATTCAGGGCTTTGAGCAAGATGTGGATATCGTGAAAATGCAAGCCCGTAGTGGGTTCATCAAAGACGTAAACACCTGGTTCATTGCGTTCATTGCTCAGGAAAAAGGCCAGTTTTACCCTTTGGCTTTCGCCTCCCGACAAGGTGGAAGAGGACTGGCCCAGTTTGATATAACCCAACCCAACCTCCTGCAATGGCAGCAGGCGTTTTACAATTTTCTTTTCGAGGGCTTGCTTAGTCTGTCCAAAAAACTCCAGGGCTTCGTCAACCGTCATTTCAAGCACATCGTGGATGGATTTCTCGCGGTAAAGCACTTCCAGCACGTCGCTTTTGAAACGTTTGCCCTGACAATGCTCACAAACCATCACCAGGTCGGCCATAAATTGCATTTCTACTCTTTCAATTCCTTCGCCCTGACAGGCTTCGCAACGCCCGCCGTCGGTGTTGAAAGAAAAAAACGAAGCAGTAAAGCCCATTTGTTTGGCTAATGCTTGTTCAGCAAAAAGTTTGCGAATTTCGTCGTATGCCTTGAGATAAGTTACCGGATTGGAGCGCGATGATTTGCCTATGGGATTTTGATCGACAAATTCAATGTTGTGCACCAGATGGATATCTCCTTTGAGTTCTCCGTAAGAACCGCAGGTATCGCTGGTTTCACTGCAAATCTTCTTGAGGGCCACATAAAAAATATCTCTCACCAGCGAAGATTTACCCGATCCGCTCACACCGCTGACTACTGTCATAACATGTAGCGGAAACCGGACGTTGATGTTTTTGAGATTGTTATGACAGGCTGCAATGATTTCTATGTAATTGTTCCAGGGACGCCTCAATTCCGGCAGTGGAATTTTTTCTTTTCCGCTCAGATAATTCAGGGTATGGCTTTGGAATTGAGCAGCGTTCTCTTTGATTGGCTTCTCCTCTGTTGTTTTTTTCTGCTTATCCCGTGATGCGAACGGTTCAGAATGCCTGATCAAATCACCTACCGGTCCCTGATACATCAGCTCCCCTCCCAGCCTGCCGGCTTTGGGGCCAATATCGATAATATAATCGGCGGCACGTATAATTTCTTCGTCGTGTTCTACTACCACGACCGTGTTGCCCAATTCTTTGAGCTCTCTGAGCACTTTTATCAGCAAAGCCGTATCTCTGGCATGCAGGCCTATACTGGGTTCATCCAGAATGTACAGAGAACCCACCAGACTACTGCCCAGCGAGGTGGCCAGGTTGATGCGCTGGCTTTCACCACCCGAAAGTGAAGAGGATAAACGGTTAAGGCTCAGGTAACCCAATCCGACATCTGTCAAAAATTTAATCCGGGCATGAATTTCGGTAAGTAAACGATCGGCAATGGCCTTGTCGTTAGGACTCAGCTGTAGTTGTTCAAAAAAAAGTTTTAAATCAATTATGGACAAATCGACCAATTCCGAAATGCTGCGTCCGGCTACTTTTACGTAAGAGGCTTCTTTTTTGAGTCTGGTTCCCCGGCATTCGGGGCAGAGGGTTTTACCCCTGTAGCGCGAAAGCATCACCCTGTACTGCACTTTGTACTGATTGGCTTCCACCATGCGAAAAAACTCATCCAGGCCTTCGAAATAACCATTTCCGGTCCAGACCAGGCGTTTTTGTGCTTCGCTGAGTTGATACCAGGGTTTAAATACCGGAAAGTCGAAAGCAGCGGCATTTTCTACCAGGCGATCTTTCCATTCACTCATCTTGGGCCCTCTCCAGCAAACAATCGCATCATCGTAGACGGACAAGGATTTATTGGGCACTATCAGGTCGGGGTCCAAACCCAGGACTTTGCCAAAACCCTGACATACCGGACAAGCTCCGATAGGTGAATTAAAACTGAACATCAGGTCATTCGGTTCTTCAAAAACCATTCCGTCGGCTTCGAAGCGATCGGAAAAATGCCTTAGTTCAGATCCTACACCGGCAAACATCCGGATCAGGCAGCTATGATTTCCTTCGTAAAAGGCGGTTTCGATGGAGTCGGCCAGGCGGCTGCGTATCAATTTGTCGTCTGCCTGCACCACCAGGCGATCAATTACCAAATGCATGCTTTCGATCTCTGACAATGTATACTTGCTCTCATCAGATAAAAAATCTTCTATGTTTACGATCTGTCCCTGGTATTCGATTCTACTGAAACCTTGTTTGATAAAGCTTTCCAAATGTTCTTCCAGACTGCGTCCACCGGGCAGGTTAAGCGGACAAAGCACCAAAAAACGGCTGCCTTCGGGAAATTTGAGTACATACTCAATAATATCTTTGGTCCGGTGTTTTTTGACTTCCTCACCCGATACCGGCGAATAGGTTTTTCCTACCCGGGCATATAAAAGCCTTAGGTATTCGTAAATTTCGGTTGAGGTACCTACCGTTGAGCGCGGATTGCGCGTGTTAACCTTTTGTTCAATGGCGATGGCAGGGGGTATGTTTTTAATAAAATCCACCTCAGGCTTGTTCATCCTGCCCAAAAATTGCCGGGCATAGGCCGACAGGCTTTCTACATAACGACGCTGGCCCTCGGCATATAAAGTATCGAATGCCAGAGAGGATTTGCCGGAACCCGACAAACCGGTAATGACGGTAAAGGCGTTTTCAGGAATCTGAACGCTGATGTTTTTAAGATTATTGACCCGGGCTCCCTGAATCTCGATATATCGTTGTTGAGACATAAGCTTTTAAATACAGGCTCTTTTTGACGGTTTTGAAAAAGAACGTAAAGATAGGAATTATTTTTTTTATTGCATATCTTTGCAGTTTTTAAAAGCCCTCCCACAGAGGCCGGTTTAACAGCATAAATCTATTGTTATTCAGATGATTAACGAAGGTCTTCTCAGGCGTCAAAATATCCTGAAACAACTTAAATCCCTACAGGCAGACGCCTGCCTGATAAGCAGTACGGTCAACCTGTATTACCTCAGCAATAAAATTTACAAGGGCTATTGTTATTTGCCCGGCGAAGGCGAAGTCGTCCATTTTGTTCGTCGTCCGCAAGACCTCAAAGCAGAGGACATCGGATTCCTAACAGACGAAGCCGGGGAAAAAGGCCCCAGGCTGCATCCGGATCAATCGCATTTTTACCTGATTCGCAAGCCGGAGCAAATACCCGAGATCCTCAGAGATTTGGGTTTACCGCCAGCAGAAAGCCTGATGCTCGAAGGCGATGAATTAAGTTACGCCGAATGGACCCGCTTACAGCGGTGTTTTCCCGACAGCCGGCTTATAAACGGCAGCCAGGCCCTGCGCAAAGCCCGCAGCGTAAAAACGCCCTACGAGCAGTCTTTGATACGCAAATCGGC
>JAAZGQ010000402.1 GCA_012511135.1 Bacteroidales bacterium
GGCTCCGACCACCCCCAGAGTTTGGTTTCCTCTTGTTGTTGTAGGAGCATATTGCTCGAAATAAAGGCAGGCAAACGAATTTTAGCCTCCATTTTTTCAGGCAGTACAAGACATAAAACCAAGGCAAGCAAATAAGCGGAGTATTTCATAGTATTAAGGTTGATTTATTGCCCAAATTAATTTGATATCTCCCTGAAGACCTGACTCTTGTAAATACTCTACCGGGAAATTTTGCAAGTTGAAGCCCTCGCGCGAAGGGGATCTCTTGAGCCTCCATATACGAGCATTCGTCCAAAAGTCATCCTCTTGAATCAAGCCGTGATTGAAGGCTTGCACCCGATTGTACCAGTTATTGGCAACAGTGATTCTGAGTTCGTTTTTGCCGGACTTAATTTGCTCAGCTACATCCAATCTGAAAGGTTGAGTCCAAAGAATACCGCAGGATTTTCCATTCAGATAAACTTCAGCCATCACATTCAGGGTATCGAATTTAAGATATACTTTTTCTGCCCCGGGTTTTTTATCCAGAGTGAAAGTTGAATGGTATTCTGCTGTACCTGCATAATATTTAAGATCGGTATCCTCGGCCCGGCTCCAATCAAATAAGTCAGGGCTCTCTATGCTCTTGTCGAGTGCATTAAAACGTATTTGCCAGGAACTAAAATTCAGGTTTTGTACTTTCCATTCCACAGATTGGCTTTTGCTTTCCTGTTTGGTTTTATTCCGCAGAACTATAAAACCGGACTGTGCCGGGGACAATTCCAGGCGGACTATGGTTCTGCCCTGCTCAATGCGCCAATGATTGATTTCTTTGATTTCTGCACTTTGAGGATCAAACCACTCAGGAATTCGGCCATCTCCGCGCAGAGAAACTTCTACTGTCCGTTTCGTATCGAGCTGATTGGAAATAAACCAACTATCCTTTTCATCAACTTTGCGATGATTCCAGGCAAGGTCATACAAGGCTCTGCCCTGAGAATCTTTAAACAGAACATCTGCTTCCAATCCGTAACGATTTAAATTTTCTTCCTTATAAGGCAAAAGGCAAGCTTGCTTTTGTGCTTGTTCCCAGATAGCGGCGGTAAGTTGTTCCAATCCCTGATTGCTTTGCTCTTTTTGATAATAATCCGGAATGCCGGTCGGGCGTTTGGCAGGTAATAAAACAATTACCCCCGCGTCCTGAAGTTCTTTTATTTTGCGTGCTACTTCGAGGCTCATGTAACCGGCATCAGGGGCCATTTGATGCGGCTCGGGAAATACCAGCACTCTGTAGCTGGCACCACCCGGCAAGATCATACGGCCGTTTTCGGCACGGGCCAAACGCAAGAAAACATCCTTGTTGAAAGAATCGTATTTATAGCCCCTAAGGGGATCTATCCATTGATCGGCCGTATACATATTGGCCGAAGCCGTCACATTGACCGAAGTGGAATGCATAGGTACTCCTCTGTTGGCCCTGCGCTCCCGTTCCATGGCTACTGCTTCTTCTCCAAACAAGCCGGGTAAAGAAGCCACCAGGCGATCAGGCAAAATGGCTCTGCGGGGAAGTTCTTCCCCCGTAAACACTGCAATATCGTTAACTGGAACACCTTGCTGCAACATGGCCTGACAACGATTGATGTAATTGACCCATTCCGAAGCATAAGGCCACCAGGTTTGTCCTCTTTGCATAAACAAACCTATGCCGTCCAGGGTCATCCCCGGATATTTTCCCACAAAGGGATGGTGACAATACACGTGAAAAAACAATTTATTCATCCCCTGCGCAAAATTAAAATCGCCCAGTGTTTTTACCATACGGGGATGTTCTTTCCATTCCCCTCTAAGCTGGGTAAAGCCTTCGGCCTGTACAATATTTTTGCCGTAAATATGTGCTCCCGAAATGGCATCAGCCATGTCGTTGGGCTTATCGTGCGTGGGACTGTCCAGCCAATATTCGCCCATGGGCAGATCTACCTGCTGATAATGCAGCATGCCGTCGCTGAGCATGGTTGGAGAAACACATTCCGAAGAAAATACACAACCCTTCTCCTTGGCCAATTGGCTCAAAGTAGCAAAAAACACTTCGTTGATTAGCTCTGCCACGGTCTGGCGAATGTCCAGCAACACACCTTCCGAAATTTCTGCGCTGCCAATGGGAATGCCGGCGTACAAGGGTAAAAAGGGCAAGAGATCGTAGGAACGTCGTTGACGGAATTCTTCCAGAAATTTAGGAGTCCAGTTTTGACTGCCACACTCCCAGCTGTCGGAATGCATGTTGGTCAGAACCCTTTTTAGCAGTTTTTTGTCTACATGCTTGTATACTGCACCAAACCAATTGTCGAACTGAATACGAACAGCTTCGGGATTGAATTTATCGCATTCCAATCCCCTGGCTCCTCCTCCGGTTTCATTCTCATGCCCTGTAGAAGTATGTCCCATTCTCAATATCAACCAGTCGCCCTGTGGCAGGTTCAGATTGTTCAGGTTTCCGGACTCGTCCATTTTATCACTGATGTTGATAATATCTCCGGGCTGAACACTGTTAGCCATCGACAAATTGTATTCTGTGGTTCGTTGGCTTAAACGCCATACCACTCCGCTTTTGCCTTCGAAATTTTCTATCAACGGCCGGCTGTTGAGCCTTATTTGGGTAATACTGAGCTCGGGTTTCCATTTGGCCGGATCAATATCTTCGGCGGCCGGTTCAGTACCCTCGGGTGACCAATAAAAACGGTAATACCTGGCTGTTGTTTCAGGCAAGCTGTATGTGGCATCGGCATCAGTGTCCTGCCATCCTCTGCGGGCGGGAATCAACTGCTTGATTTCACGAAAATTCTTTCCGTCTTTGCTGACAGCCACCCGCAAACGATGCGCCTGGAAATTGTTGCCTCCTGTCACAATACTGAGAGAACGGGCTGTAAAAGGCTGATCAAAAGTATATTGAATCCAACAATCTTCCTTAGCCTTAAAACGACCTGAACCATCGAGCAAAAAACTTAATGTTTGTTTTTCGCTGGAGCTGACTTTAGGTTGTACGCTTTCGCTGCTCTCCATCGAAGGAGCAGGCAGGGCAAAAACAGCAATATCGCGGTAATAATCGATTTTGGTTTTGGGTTTGTCCAATTTGACTTGCTCAATCTGCCCTCCCTTGACCAGGGTTTCGGAATACACTACTTTTTGCATAGACATTTCCGGCCTAATCCAGGGGCCGCCGGCCAGGGCAAAACCATCGGAGATATGCATGCCCATTTTCAGTCCCAAACGATCGGCTTCTTCCATGGAATAACGCAACATCTCCCACCATGCATCCGAAAGTTGCAAAACTGTATTGGACATGTATTGTACCCTCGCAGAATCGCGTATAGGCATTAAATAAGCCCCTTCCAGACCAATTTCTTTCATGGCTTCCAGATCAGCTCTGATGCCTTCTTTGGTCACTGCTCCGTTGATCCAGTACCAAAAGATCCAGGGCTTAGCTGAATCCGGAGGATTCAAAAAATCTTTTTCCAGCGAATCGGCTTGCCGGCAGGAAAAAATACCCAGTAGTAAAAAGCTCAATAAGACAATGCTGGTTTTTTTCATATTGTTTGTTTGTAGTTAGTTTTGTTGCAGTTTTTTTGTTGCAGTTATCTGCTTCGACTCTGTTATAGGCCGTACAACAAAAGCCTTTTTAAATTTTATTTGTTTTACAAACCTTCGATCCTGTAACGAAGTTGAGTTTTCTTCACCACATATTTTTTTAACACACCCGGGCCGCAGCTGCTGTTGCCCAAGCCCAATTGCTGGGCATCTATAGAACAAATCACCGCTTTTCGTGCTTGCAAATCAGTATAATGACGAGTATTGCTCAAGTCGGTAGCCAGGTAAGGCAGAGCAGAAAAAGCAAAAACATCTTCTACAGCTTTGATTTTTAAACCCTTATTCTTGCTGTTCTTCAGAATCAGGTATTGCGTTTCCTCGTGATTTCCGCTTTCCTGAGGTCTGGGATAAGGAAACAACTGATCGGCCACTGTCGATGACCACAGGCCGGTTCGCATGCCGCTTTTACGGTCAGGATAAGTTTCCTCAGGCCCCAGGCCGTACCAGTTCAATTGATGCAAATCTTCTGAAAAAGCCCAGGCTACTCCCAGACGCGGCAGTACAGGCAATTCTCCTTGGGGATGAAATTGATGTTCGACATCTATACTGCCGTCTCCTCCTACTCTGTACAAAGAAGTACAACGTATTGCCCCTTTGAGGTAGGAATAAAGGCTCTCTGTTTTGATTTCGGCCAGGCCATCAGGCATGAGGTTGCAACTGAAGCTTATCAGCTTTCTTTCCGGACTGGCCATTCCATGATTACTCCAGTCCTTGGCCAGCCAGTTGCCAAATCCGGCATCGTTGTCTGTGGGTGCCCTGTAGGCCTGAAAATCCGGCTGAGCAAACAGTTCTTTGTTCCCTGCCAGCATTTCTTGTTTCTTATAGATCAGAGAAATCAAGGCTCCTGTTTGTTTGTCCCATTGCTGGGTGAAGTTTTTGCCTTCAACAAACAAGCTGTTCTCTTTTTCGTTGAGCTTTATTTTTCCTTTTTTTTGCTCCAGGGCAGTCAAATCGGCTTTTTTCAGATTAAATTCTTCCCAGGCCAGTTCGTGCCCCCGGTCTGCCCATAAAGCATCCTCCTTGAGCACCAGGCTCAGCAACAGACGAACATCGCCCTGGTATTTTTTGCCAAAGCTCAGGGGAAGTTTCAATTCATGACTGTTCCCCGGGGCAACAGCAGGCAATTCTAAACTACCTGCTTCTATCGTTTTGCCGTCGGCAGTTACTTGCCAGCTAAGACTGTATTGATCGAGGCTAAGGTGATGATGTCTATTGGTTATGCGGTAGTGTAAGTGGTCTTTGCCCTGTTCAAACAAAGCCGGCTGATAGACTTTTTTTACTTCCCAATATTTGGGTGTGGTTTGCCGGTCGGCCAATATTACACCATTCAGGCAAAAGGCTTTGGAATTGGGGCGATCCCCAAAATCACCCCCAAAGGACATTTGGATACGGCCGTCTTCCAAAGTTTTGGCCAGAGCCTGGTCGACCCAGTCCCAGATGAAGCCACCCAGCATACGGGGATGACTGTAGATTTCGTCCCAGTATTCTTTGAAATTTCCCAGTGCATTGCCCATACAATGTGCGTACTCGCTGGTCATGACCGGTCGCTCGTCGTTTGTGCTTTGAGCCATACTCAAGAGTCTTTCCCAGCGGGCGTTCTCCGGACGTTCTGCATCGGAGCCTTCGGGAATATTCGGATTCAGGTATTCCTCCTGAACACGCGGGTAAAAACGGGCTATTACATCGACGGTTTCCGGATCTTTTACGCTGCCCTGAGCCCCTTCGTAATGAATTTTCCTACTGGGATCAAAATCCCGGATCCAGGCAGAAATAGCCGCAAAATTTGGACCGTAGCCTGATTCGTTGCCCAAAGACCAGAACACGATGCTGGGATGATTGCGATCGCGCATAACCATACGCACAGCCCTGTCCATAAAGGCAGCATGCCAGTCCGGCTCACTGGCCAGAAAACCTCTGAGCCCGTGGGTTTCGATGTTGGCTTCATCCATTACATAAATTCCGTATTCATCACAAAGTTCATACCAGCGGATCACGTTGGGATAATGAGCGGTACGCACCGCATTTACGTTGGCTTGCTTCATAAGCAGAATGTCCTGCAGCATGCGTTCCTCGGTCATTACCTTGCCGGTAAACGGGTCGTGTTCGTGACGGTTTACTCCGCGAAAACGTACGGGTTTGCCATTGATCAATACCTGACCACGGCTGATTTCCACGCTGCGAAATCCGACCTTGGTCTGCAATTTTTCCACAACCTGCCCCTGTTCGTTGTATAAGCACAATTCCAGTGTATAGAGGTAAGGCGTTTCGGCCGTCCATAAATGCGGAGAGCTCACTTCGGCATCGAACCAGCCAAAACTGCGGGCTCCGCGTTGTGGTGTTCTGGCGTTGAGAATGTTGGAACGAATTTCACGATTTAGAACAGGTACGGCATCCTGCTCAAGTGCTTGATCTAAAACAGCTTTCCCCTCTGCATCAAATAAATTGGCCCGGAGCACATAGCCTTCGGCCGTTTGTCCGTCGTAGACAGACAGTTTGGGTTCTATCAGCAAACGGGCATTTGTATAGGTGCTGTCCAGTTCGGTGCGTACCCCAAAATCATAAATACGAATCTTTTCGGTGACATACAGCGACACATCCCTGTATATACCAGACATACGCCACATATCCTGATCTTCGAGGTAACTGCCGTCACTGTATCGAAACACCTGAACGGCAATAAGATTCTTTCCCGCCTTTACACTGGAAGTAACATCAAACTCCGACATTTCCATGCTGCCCTGACTGTAACCCACAAACTGCCCGTTGATCCAGACATTAAAAGCACTCATGACACCGTCAAAGCGCAAGAATACTTTTTTGCCAGACCAATCTTGAGGCAATTCAAAAGAACGCCGGTAAGAACCAACAGGTGTTCTTTCGGTATAGGAGGTGTTTTGCGGATTGGGTGCCGAACTTACCAGGGGCGGATCAATTTTGAAAGAATAGCCCGCACTGATGTAAATCGGAGTACCGTAACCCTGCATTTCCCAATTGGATGGTACGGGCAACTCCGCCCAGTTCGCATCGTCGTAATCGTTTTGAAAAAAGAACAAAGGAGCTTCTTCGACCCTGGGGACATAACGAAATTTCCAGTTCCCGTTGAGACTCATCGAACGGTCTTGCGTTTCTTCGACGAAAGGAACAAACGAAGCTCTGGCAGGCAGTCTGTTTATTTCCAATACTTTATGATTCTCCCAGGGAGGTCGTATAGTTTGAGCACTACCGGGAAATATACTGTAAACGAGGCCGGCGATAAGCAGGCCGATGATCTTTTTCATAACAAAATGTTTAGCGGTCCAGAGGCATCCATACCGTCATCTCTTCAAAACCCCTGTTTCCGAAAGCATAATAAGGAATTAAACGTACCGGTACTTTCTTTTTGGCCGGCGACACTTCCCGGTAAAGTACATTTTCCCAGTTTTGCTGTTCCACATACCAGGCTTGTCCCTTCAGGCTCATCAGGCGGCTGCCGTCTATTTCCATCATTTCGGGTTCAAATGCAATATCCGATGGAATGCTAATATTATCGATCTCATA
>JAAZGQ010000003.1 GCA_012511135.1 Bacteroidales bacterium
CCTCGAAAAGATTCTACAATAACATTAATCATTGTAGAGCGGTCTATATTTTTGGACTCCTTGAATTCCGAAAATATTTCGACCAGATTGATTCGTTCTTCTGTTTTTGCCATTTTTGTTGACATTGTGTTGAAATATCTATTAATTCTCTCGTATTTATCAGAATATTATTTTGGAGCTGACAGAAACTGTTTCCTCATGTGTATAGCATTCTTGTTGTTCAACCAGCTTAGGCCTTTTGGCTCCTTCGGGTTTTACTTTTCGCTGCACACTCAGGCAGAATTTTTCTTCGTCGCAATTTAAAAGTGTTCCCGTAAGCTTTTGTCCGTTTTTAAGACGCACATCAACAGCTTCGCCGAGGTGTTTTTGGTATTGTCTGAACACCTTGAAAGGCTGACCTATTCCTGCAGAAGAAACATCCAAAGAAAAATCCGCATCCAGAGTGTTCAGGCATGACTCAACATGCTTGCTCAAATCTGCGCAATCATCGATGCTAACATTACCTTCGACAGATTCAATTTCGATAGCAATGCGCAAATCGGTGCTAATATTGAGGTCAACCAAAAAAAAGGGCTTATTATTAATCCACTCTTCAATGTGCTGATTGACAAGTTCTTTACTAATCATTCTTTTCTATTAAGTAAAAAATGAGGGGAACTCTTGTCCCCCTCGCCTGTATCCTAACGGCCGCAAAATTACACATTATCAAGCGATTTACAAAAAAAACAAAGATTATTTTAATCTGGTGGTTAAAAAACATACTTTTGCGCGGGTTTTCTGTCCGGTTTTTTTATGAAAGGTGTTTTTTGCCCCCTATTGATCCTCTGTGGCTGTCTTGTATTTTTTGGCAGTTGTTCCACGGTTTCTAATATTGTCAAGAATGAATTTGCAGAAAAGAATCCCGAAGACATTCTACGAAACACTGCTGCGGAATATATTGTTAATTCAGGCATCGAAGGTGAAGCCGGCAGTTGGATAGCCTCCCGGATGGAGATCATGAAAAACCAGCTAAGCGAACAAATAGGTGATTCTGTCCTGATTCGTCAACCCGAAGAAGGCCTTTTGCTTGTTTTTGATTCTGACCAGCTTTTCAAACAAGGGCTGGACAATGTAAACGAAGCCGCTTTCGAAACGCTCCGGTTGCTGGCAACAACTCTGAAGCAATTTCCAGACACCAAGCTGTATATTCTGGTTCATACCGACAACAGCAGCTCGGAATTCATCGCCCTCTCCCTCTCGGACAAAAGAGCAAAAAACATAAAAAAAATACTGGCCTCCATGGGATTGAAACGCAGTCATATCAGCTCCGAAGGACGGGGTTTTATGGTGCCTGTCATTTCGAACGAAAGCCCCGAAGGCCGAAAACTCAACCGACGGGTAGAAATGGCCGTAACGGCTAATCACAGAATGATACGGCAAGCTATAAAAAGCACTAAGGCAACAAGATAATTCAGTCAAATTGCTTATCTTTGCCGCTGAAATCACTTAGAACTTTATTTTTATGAGCAAGAAAGCAATGCTGATGATTCTCGACGGCTGGGGCATAGGTAACCGTGGGAAAGAAGACGTCATATACAACACCCCTACTCCTTATTGGGACTATCTGATAAAAAATTATCCAAATTCTCAACTTCAGGCTTCTGGCGAAAACGTGGGCCTGCCCGACGGCCAGATGGGCAATTCCGAAGTTGGCCACCTAAATATCGGGGCCGGCAGAATTGTTTACCAGGATCTGGTTAAAATAAACATTGCCTGCCGCGACAACAGCATTCTGGAAAATCCAGGCATCAAGGCTGCCTACAGTTATGCCAAACAAAAGGGCAAGCAAATCCATTTTTTGGGTCTGGTTTCCGACGGCGGCGTACACAGCTCTATGGACCACTTGTTTAAGCTGATTGAAATCTCCAAACTATACGGCATAGAAAAGTCTTTTGTACACTGTTTTATGGACGGCCGCGACACCGATCCCAGGAGCGGCAAATCATTTATAGCAAGCCTGCAAAAACACTTGGATCAAAATACCGGCGCCATAGCTTCCGTCATTGGCCGCTACTACGCCATGGATCGTGATAAACGCTGGGAACGTATCAAAGAAGCCTATGACTTGCTGGTGCATGGCAGGGGAATAAAAGCCCAGGATATGGTTCAGGCTGTTCAGGAATCCTACGATCAGGGAGTAACCGATGAATTCATTAAACCCATCGTTCATACCGATGCTCAGGGCAATCCTTTGTCAATTATTCAGGAAGGCGACGTGGTACTCTTTTTCAATTTCCGCAACGACAGAGCCAAAGAGCTCAGCATCGTGCTGACTCAGCAAGATATGCCGGAATTTGGCATGAAGACCCTCGATCTGGAATACTACACCATGACCCCCTACGACGCTACATTCAAAGGCTTACACATTCTTTTCGACAAAGACAATGTAAGCAACACGCTGGGAGAAATTGTGTCCGGAGCAGGCAAAAAACAATTGCGGATGGCCGAAACAGAAAAATACGCCCACGTTACATTCTTCTTTTCGGGAGGCCGCGAAAAAGAATTCGAAAACGAAGAACGCATACTGATTCCATCGCCCAAAGTGGCCACCTATGACCTGAAGCCCGAAATGAGCGTCAACGAAGTAGGCGACGCCCTGAAACAAGCCATAGAAAGCGAAAAATACGACCTGATTGTGGTAAATTATGCCAACGGAGACATGGTGGGTCATACCGGTGTCTACACAGCCATACAGGCGGCCGTCAAAGCAGTAGATGCCAATGTAGAAAAAGCGGTGGAAGCTGCCAAAGTAAAAGGCTACGATGTTATCATTATTGCTGATCACGGAAACGCCGACAACGCATTAAACCCGGATAATTCTGCAAATACAGCCCACTCTCTGAATCCTGTTCCTTTTGTTTACATAAGCAATAATACTTCAGCCAAAGTAGACAATGGCATACTGGCCGATGTGGCACCCTCGCTCTGTCACCTTCTGGGCATAAGTCAGCCTGAGGAAATGACAGGACGTTGCCTTATACACGACTAAACCCGGAGGATGCTGCAGATTGATGAGACCATCATCAGCCTTGAAATAATTGATCAGACGTTTTGCTGCGACTTGAGCAAATGCAAGGGTGGTTGTTGTGTAGAAGGGGAGTCGGGTGCTCCACTGGAAGAAGAGGAAATTGCCGAGCTGGAAAAGGCTCTGCCTCAGGTTTGGGACGAACTCTCGCCCCGGGCACGCCAGCTCATTAGCGAACAAGGGGTTTATTACAGGGACGCCTCAGGCGAAACCGTTACCTCCATTGTAAATGGCAAAGACTGTGTCTTTACCTGTTACGACGATAAGGGCATTTGCATTTGTGCATTGGAAAAAGCATGGAGAGAAGGAAAAATTACTTTCATGAAACCCATTTCCTGTCACCTCTACCCTATCCGGCTCTCCAAGCTGGCCTCCGGCGGTACAGCCCTGAATTATCAGCGCTGGCAGGTCTGTCAGGCTGGACAAATCAAAGGAAAAGCTTTGGGCTTGCCTCTTTATAAATTTCTCAAAGAACCCCTGATCCGAAAATTCGGACAAGATTGGTACGATCAGCTCTGCGAGGCTGCCCGGATGCTCAAAGATTATCCCCGGGCTGTTTAATTATTCTGGCTGTTTTTTGTCTGTTCTCTGATTGGATCCTGAATTCTTTTTGTGCAGTGTTTTGAACGATAAAATATGAATGCTCACAGCCAGGGCAATCACGAGCAATAAAATTCTCAACCAAAGAATTTCGATGACCAAAAAAGCCGAAATCAATATGGTAATCCACAACAAACTGACCGAAAATAGTTTAGTGCTCCGGGGAATCGCCCTGTATTTCCTGTAATTTTCAATATAGGATCCCAGCTGAGGATGCTGCATCAGCCAACGGTAACACCGATCCGAGCCTTTATAGAAAAGAGCAGCACTCAGCAACAAAAAAGGCGTAGTGGGCAAAACCGGCAAAAATATGCCGACAATAGCCAAGGCCAAAAAGAAGCCTCCCAGCAGGTTGTACACGACTTTCATTCTTTTCCTGAATTGGAGCACAAAAGTAGTTTTTTATGTTGAGTCTTTAAAATTCAAGCAGAATCCTATACATTTGTTGTAATCTTAAAAAATCCATATCATGAAAAAACTACTGCCGGTATTGTGTATTTTGCTGGGTACTGCTGCGGCTGCCTACGCACAAGAAAGAATCGATCTGCCCTTGTGGCCGGACGGAGTTCCCGAAAGTAATGGTATTACTGCCGAAGAAATAAACAACAACAATTATTTCTCCAACGTTAGTGTTCCTGCTATGTCGGTTTTCAAAGCGAATCCCGACAAAAACACAGGAGTCGCTCTGATTATTTGTCCCGGCGGAGCCTATGCCCGACAGGCAGCCAATCACGAAGGCTTTCAGCTGACCGGCTGGCTCAACGACAATGGCATTACAGCCATAGTGCTTAAATATCGTTTGCCCAACGGGCACGATTTCATCCCTTTAAAGGATGCCCTGCAAGCCATCAGAATAATACGAAGCAAGGCCGGGGATTGGGGAATCAACCCTTCCAAAATAGGCATTTCAGGTTTTTCGGCCGGCGGCCACCTGGCTTCGACCGCAGGCACCCATTTTGATTACGGCAATCCCGAAGCAGATGACCCGATTGCCCGCCAAAGCAGCAGACCCGATTACCTGATCCTGTTTTATCCGGTTATTTCCATGAAAGAGGGCGTCACTCACGAGGGTTCCAGACAAAACTTATTGGGCAATGAGCCTACTGAACAACAACTTCTGGAGTATTCCAACGAGCTCAGGGTGAGTGCAGAAACGCCCCCGACCTTGCTGATGCTCAGCGACGACGACACAGGGGTGATACCACAAAACAGCCTGGATTTTTACGCTGCGCTAAAAAAACATAAAGTTCCCGCGGCTATGTATATCTTCCCCGAAGGCAGGCATGGCTGGGGTTATAACGAAAGCTTTCGCTATCATCATGTCTGGCGCATTCTGATGATCGAATGGATGATGCAGCAAAAGATCCTGCCCGACATGATCCGGCAACAAAACTAAAGGCCTTATCTTTCGCCGGGACCGGCTTGAATATTCAGGTCTTGTATCAGGCTGTTTCCATCCTGGTCAAACACACTAAGCGTATGATTTCCGGGGGGCGGGTCGATGCTCATTTGGTGTATGCCCCGGGTATTGCCTATCCATCGATCGTCCAGATGCCAGAACAAAAGGGCACTGGCTTTGCGGTGCACGACTTCCACAACGAGCTTACCGGGGCTGCCGTCGAGTTCTCTGGGTATATACAAACTGTAGGGATTTCGGGGATATAAGATTTCCATCTGCTGAAATTCCTTTTCTCCACTACAAGTTTCCAAAAGGGGAGGCAGGCCCCTGTAAGCCGGATGGCTTTTACGGTAAAACCATTCCATGGCCGGGGGCAACACAAAGACAGAATCATTGCGGATGCGATCAAGAGAATAACAGGAGGCATTCACCCTGAATTTTCCGTCTTCGGACAGATGCACAAGACGATGATAGGGACAGACGGCCGTCTTAAGCCCCCTTGCAGGAACAGTTTGCTTCGTTTTGCTGCGGCAATAAACAGAGGCTTTGTAACCACTTTCGGCACAGATTTCTTCCAGACTCATTTCGCTTTCAGGCCGTTCAAACCAAACGCCGCTCTGCGGCAATAAATCAAAAAGATCAAACATAGCCGGAGCGGCCGCGCTCAGGCCAGTCAGGCCTGGACGCCCTTCGCCGTCAGCGTTGCCTGCCCATACTGCTACCACATATTCGGGAGTAGTTCCCAGGGCCCAGGCATCGCGCAGACCAAAACTGGTTCCGGTTTTCCAGGCAAGCCGCCGGCTGCTTTCAAAATGCCTCCAGCCGCTTCTTTCGCGGGGACGGTTTACCTGCTGCAAAGCTTCCATGGTACACCAAATGGAGGCAGCCGACAACAACGACAAAGATTCCTCGCTTTCGCGAGCAGTGTTATGATTCTCAATCGCCGAATGATGAGACTTTGCCCCGGCTTTTTTAAACATAAAACCGGAAATATCGGAGTCTTTACGCCTGGTATCATTGCGCTTTTCTTCGGGAAATTTCGTCCTGAAAAGTTCTAATGGCCGGTAATCCCCGGTGGTATATTCCTGAGCAGACTCAAAACGGTTCAAAACCCTGGCCAGCGAAGCATAGGCCCCGGCCAACTCCAGCAGGCTGCATTCTCCTCCGCCCAAAATCAGCGACAAGCCGTAATGTTCGGCCGGATAAATAAAAGAAGTGAAACCGAGTTTGCGCAAAATCTCCAGAAAACGTGCTTCTCCAAACTGATGTAACATTTCGACGGCCGGTACATTCAGAGATTGGCTCAAAGCCTCCGAAGCCGGAACAGCTCCCTGATATGTCAAATCAAAATTCTTGGGAGAAAAGCCCGAAAAATTTACAGGGACATCCGCGATCAGGGTATTGGGAAGAATCTCTCCGTGATGCAGCATCGAAGCCTACAATAAAGGCTTCAGGATACTGTCGCTGCTACGCGGGGTCTGCGCAATATCCACAAAAACATCGAGTTGAGCAATTGCGCTGATATTGCCTGCATAAGCCAGAATGCTGTTTTTTCTTACATCACAAACCAGGGCTGCCAAATTATGAATTTCGTTTTGTTCCAATTCTTTGCTCTGCTGTTCCAGCAAATGGATGCTTTTTTCCTGTAGTGTATAATCTATAGTGGTATAGATATTTTGTCCCGGAAATTGTTTGTGGGCTTTTTCCACCACGTGCAAGGCCAGACCGGGCAAAGGCAGAGGAGCCCGGGGCAGGGATTCCGCCAGAGCCAGCTGATAGCTGAGGCTGTCAATGTATTCTTTTTTAAATAACCGAGCGAGCAAGGCGTTTCTTTTTTGCTTCAATAAAGCCGCATTTCGGCCGGGATGGATCAGGGCCGGTGCATTAGGCAAAACAGCCAGAGTTGCCGCTTCGGCCCAGGACAGTCTTTCGGGCGGACGATTAAAATAGCGCCAGGAAGCAGCCGTGATTCCCACCACATTTCCGCCGAAAGGAGCAACATCGGCGTAGAGGGCCAAAATTTTATCTTTGGTATAGCAGCATTCCAGCTTTAAGGCCATCAGGATTTCCAGAAATTTCCCGCTAAAGTTTCTGGTCGGATTTTTTCGCGACATCCTGGCCAGCTGCATACTCAAAGTGCTCCCTCCGCTGACTATCCGCCCGGCCTTTAGATTCTGAATAAAAGCCCTGCCCAGTGATACCGGATTAATGCCGGGATGAAAGCGAAAATATTTATCCTCGTAAAGAATCAAGGCCCTGGCATAATTTTCGGGGATTTTCTCCTCCGGGGCAAAGCGCCACTGGCCGTCTGCCGCAATTCTTGCTCCCAGCAGTTCTTCGTTTGAGGCATAAACCACCGTCGAACGGGGATCATCAAATTTGGGCAGAGGAATCAGCAGAAACAAGACAACAAGCAACAGAAACAGAGCTGTAAACAGCTTTAGCCGCTTTGAATTTTTAGAGCTTGGGCTTATTAAGTTTCGGCCAA